>JBIOVE010000249.1:0-10648 GCA_044867565.1 Candidatus Udaeobacter sp.
ACCCCGCTTGTAGCGCAGGTGAAAGCGCAACGCAACCGACCAGCGGCAGAACCAGATTGATGATTCGAGTTTTCATATTTTGATTTCCTTTTCTTGTTTTGGCCTTCCGTGGCCTCGAAGGCTTTCGGGGTCAGTTCCAGCCGTTCACAGGTGTACTGCAGGAAATCCGGCGAAAGGTTATGCGGAAAGTTCGGAAAAACCGGAAACCACGGATTGCACGGATGTGACGGATGGATTTCGGCTGGCGTCCGCCGCGGCGACGCCCTAGAATGAACTCCCGATTCGGCGCGTCCCCGTTCGGCGTCGCGCAGGGCAAGCTTCGTCGCCTCCTACCGTACGTTCTGGACCATGTCTTGATCCGTGTTATCCGCGGAATCCGCGGTGAATTTTATTTCAGCGGGAGTGGCTGTTTCGCTTCTTCGACGAGTTTTTCAAAGCGCGGATCGCCTCGCAGCGGATCCCAAAAAGGCAGCAGCTTCAATTCACCATAACTGAAGGGGCTCGGGCGGCTGAGAGCGATGGCGAGCTGTTCGCAGGCGAGATCCTTGTCGCCAACCCACGCAGCGATCATCGCCAAATATTTGATCATGCCCGGCCCGCCTAGTGCATCTTTTTCTAGCGGAACAAGCTCGACTGCGCGCCTCCCTTCGCGCAGCGCTTCATCCTTGCGGCCCAGAGTGGCATCTATCAAACCGAGGACGCACAAAGCCGGAGCGTAATTAGGTTGAGCTTGAACGATTTTCTCCTGCAGCGCACGCGCAGCGGTAAAAGCCGCCTGCGCTTTCTTATCATCGTGCGTCATGCGAGCGATCACGCCTTCTAGGAATGGGCGATTGAAATTGATATTCTCCATCTCCAGAGTTAACGGACTCTCACCTAGTGCGATCAAGGCATCTTTTGCGGCAGGGGCATCACGCTCGGCCAACGCGCAAAGAAGCCAATTAGCTGCGATGCTCTGGATCGCCCTAGGATTTGCAGTCCGAATTGAATTGATCGTTTGATGCAGAGAGCTGGTATCGGCTTTCGAATCCAAGTCCACGAATGCATGCATTACTTTTGTTTTAACGTCGTTGGGCGCCACGGCCAGGACGCGATCCAGGGTCGATTTTTCTCCAGCATAGCGCCGAAGATATGCGTACCTGTGGGCAGTCTGTTGCAGCAGGCGAATGTTGGCTGGATCGAGATCAATCGCGCGCTCGAGCGTGTGTATAGCTTCTGATAAATCGCTACCCGGGCGCCGTCCCTCGATGTAGCCCTTGAGCTCGAATATCCGTGGATCATTCGGCAGGGTCTGGCGGGCAACTTCCAGTTCAGCCAGCGCGCCGTCGTAATCGAGGTATCCCCAATAAAGGTTTTGTGCACGGGCGACGTGGGTTTCACCAGCGTCCGGGCGAAGACGAGACGCTGCTTGCATAGCCGCTTCTGCTAACGCCAGCCGCGCAGATGTGTGGTCGTAGCCAAAGAAGTAAAGCAGGTGATGATCATAGGCGAGTTGGCAGTACGCCTGGAAAAATGATGGATCATGCGCCACAGCCTGATTCAGTAGATTGGCCGCTTCCAACAGGTCCGCTTTCTCATTGCTACTGAACGGCGCAGTTAAAAGAAGATTGTTGCCGCGGGTATAGAGATCGAAGGCGGTAATATCGGCGGTTGGCTTGCTCTTGATGGCCAGCTTCTCAGAAGTCGAGATTTTGGCGTTAAGCTGCTCGGCAACTTTTTGCGCGATCTCGCTCTGGATTGCGAACATATCGCTCAAATCGCGATCATATTCTTCCGCCCAGACGTGAGTGTCACTGCGCGTGTCAATCAACTGGGCATTCAAATGGATTCTGGCCCTGTCCCTGCGTACACTTCCCTCCAACACATGAGAAACGCGAAGCGCGTGCCCGATCTCTCGTGCGTTCCCCTTGCCGCGATATTGCATGACGCTGGTCCGGCTGATGACTTTGAGATCGGCGATTTTCGCCAGCTTGGTCAAAATGTCGTCCTGCACGCCATCGGCAAAAAATGCGTGCTCTTTGTCATCGCTTAGATTTTCAAACGGCAGCACGGCGATTCCCGTTGTTACCGGAGGTCGGGCAAATTCGCTTTTCCAAACGATCCACCCCGCAGCGGTTGCCAACGCAACCAGAGATGCCGCTAAGAGCGCGGTGGTCGGATTTCGTCGCACCCATTTTTTTCCGCGAGAAAAAACTCCGGTACGCCGAGCCTGAATCGGTTCGTGCTTTAGCCAGCGTTCAAGATCTTCGGCGAGCACCAGGGCCGAAGAATAACGGTGCTGCGGATCTTTATCGAGGCACTTCAGGCAAATGGTGTTGAGGTCTCGATCTATTTTCGGATTTAACAGGCGCGGTTGCCGCGGCTCAGTATCCAGCAGTAGCCGGATCGTTTCGTAGGTTGTTCCTCCGGCAAAAGGCGGCTGCCCTGTCAGCAATTGGTAAAGTACCGCGCCGAGTCCATAGACATCTGTGACGCCGCTCACGGCTGCGTTATTTCCTACGGCTTGCTCAGGCGCCATGTAGCTGGGCGTACCCAGCACTTCCAGTGTGCGCGTAACCGTGCTCTCACTCTCCACTAGTCGAGCCAGGCCAAAATCGGTCAGATGGGGATCGCCGCTTGCATCGAGCAGGATGTTTCCCGGCTTGATGTCGCGATGCAGGATGCCGTGTCCGTGCGCGTAGTGAACCGTGCGCGCGACCTTGGCGATTAGTTCGGCCGCGCGGCGAGGGGGCATCGGCTCGCGCTTCACGACTTCATCAAGCTGACCGCCCTCGACGAACTTCATGCTGAAGTAGCAGGACCCATCGCGTTCGCCCACTTCGTGGATGGGAACAATGCCCGGATGCTCCAGACTCGCGGCGGCCTCCGCTTCTCGGCGAAAGCGTTTCAGATGCGCTTCAGTGGCCCAATGTCCCAGGCCGATCACTTTGAGCGCGACGGTGCGGTTGAGGCTTTTTTGACGGGCGCGATATACCACGCCCTGACCGCCACGGCCGATTTCCTCCAGCAACTCGTAGTCGCCAAAGTCTCCAAGCATCTTCGCTGGGCGTGGAGTGCGCGGAGGTGGAACGCGTTCTCCGAACGCGTTGATCGTCTTCGGAGAAGCCGATCCACCCTGGTACACGGCTTCTTGATCATCACCCGGAGGCAGACCAAGACCGGTTTCCAGCAGGCAAGCGGGGCAAACTCCCTGCCGCGCGTCAGGCGGAATTTTTGCCCCGCACTTTGCACAGACTTTGGTGGCCGTCGTCATGTAGCCGGTTGGACGATACGTCGTCTCAATAAATACTGCAGAAAATCTTCGCGAAGGTTACACGCGCAGGACGGCGATCAGATGGCGCAGCTCATCTTCGATGTCTCCCGGCGCCATCACGGTATGTGCAATTTCCTCGCGCAATAATTGGCGGTAGCGTTCACGCAAGCGATGGAACGCTTGCTTGACCGCGTTCTCGGTCATGCCCAGTTCATTCGCAATTTGCGCTTGCGATAGGCGGTCCGGTTCGTCAGTGAGCAACGCTTTCAGATGTTCGAACAGACCCATGTTGCCAGCGGTTCGATACTCGTCTCCCAGCCGCATCAGCACCTGGTCCAGCAACGCTAAGGCCCAGCGACGCTCGTAGACTTGGTCAGCAGTCGATGTGTCCGTCGGCTCAAAGCCGGCGTGCTCACGTTCGCGTAATTGATCCAATGGAATCAGCCGCTGGCCTTCGCCGCGCTTAACGGCCATGGCGCGATGGCGTTCGTTTGTCAGGAAATGTTTCAGGGACGTGAGCAGATACGAACGCAAACGTCCTTTCTCCTTGCGCACAACATCCAGGTCCCGGCGTTCAAGCAACAGTGCAAAGAAACCCTGAGTAAGATCTTTCGCCTCCTCTGATTCAGTGCCCTGCCGCCTGACGAAGCCATAGATCGGTCGCCAGTAAGTGCGGCAAAGTTTTTCCAATGCCGCTCGCGCTGCTGGTGACGGACCTTGCGCCTCCAGAACCACGCTCCAGTGAGTGGTTGTGAACGCGACTGCCCCGTTTTGTGTGCCGGGGGCGATCCGATTCGCCGAGGTATGATCCTCGTCAAGAGGCACATTGCCGATCCAAGCAAAAAGTCACGCGCAAAGCAAGCCTGCATCTTAAGGGGCATGGGCTTCCGGCCCATGTCTCATCGGCAAAGCTGCCGATGCCACGGGTTGCGACCCCCGTTGCTCAACTTACAATCTCGTGCGCCCAGCTACTTGAATATGACCGGAATCGAAGAGTAGTGCGTTGTTCTTAACAAGTAGCTGGGCTCGAGCATGCCGCATTCAACCGATCCAAGGTCATACGAATCGCCCGAGGGCCAGCGTCCGGCGGTCACCGCGCCAATTGAGTTTCGGCGCCGGGCTCATGATCCGTATTCAGCTTTCCGTTTCAGCGGATTCAGTCTGTTCACGGCCGGCAATTTACTCTCGATCACCGGTCGTCTCATGCTCGCCGTGGCGGTGGAGTGGGAGATCTACGCGCGCACCCATTCCGCGACTGCACTCGGCCTGGTTGGATTGGTGATTGCGGTGCCGGTGGTGGCATTGTCGCTGCCCGCCGGCCATCTGGCGGACCGATTTAGTCGAAAACACATTATCCTTGTGTCGCAGATTTTTAGCGCACTCGCATCGGTAGCGCTCGCCCTGGTCTCGTGGAAACACCTTTCCATTCCCCCGATTGCCGTCTTGCGCGAAGGCAATCACGCGCTGGCAGCAATCGCCGCGATTTTCGAGAGACATCATCCCGCCTTTCATTTCGATGACGCTTCGATCCCGCTGATTTATCTGCTTCTTTTTATCGGAGCAATAGCGCGCACATTCAGTTGGGCTGCGCGCAGCTCATTTTTTCCGACGCTGGTGTCACGCGATGCATTCGCGAACGCGGTCACGTGGAACAACAGCGTTTTCCAAATTGGATCCGTCGTAGGCCCGGGCGTCAGCGGATTGCTGGTTGCGCACGTCGGCTTTCCTTTCGTCTATATGCTGGATGCACTTTGTGCATTTTCCTTCTTCCTTCTGGTGATTCCGATTCGTCGCAGCACGCAGATGCGAGACCAGACCGGGGCAGGCACTTGGAAAAGTCTTATTGCTGGGCTGCGATTTGTGTTCCGCAGAGAGGTGATCCTGGCAACGATCACCATGGATCTATTTGCGGTCCTGCTGGGAGGCGCCACGGCGTTGTTGCCCATTTTCGCCGATCAAATTCTGCACTGCGGCCCCATCGGCCTCGGCTGGATGCGCGCCGCGCCAGCGGTGGGCGCTTTCGCGATGGCCTTGCTAGTAGCGCACCTGCCGCCGATGAAAAGGGCTGGCAAAACTTTGCTCTGGTGTGTGACTGGGTTTGGTATTGCGACGGTCCTTTTTGGCTTGTCGAAAGCCTTCTGGTTGTCGCTTGGCCTGCTGTTTTTTGTTGGAGCGTTCGACAGCGTAAGCGTGATCATCCGAGGTTCGATTGTGCAACTGGTAACACCGGATGAAATGCGCGGCCGTGTTTCGGCCGTGAACAACATTTTTATCGGCACGTCGAACGAATTCGGCGCACTTGAATCGGGATTGACTGCAGCCTTGTTTGGTCCAGTGATTTCGGTGGTCGCAGGCGGTATTGGAACAATTCTGGTTGTGCTCGGCGTGGCATGGCACTGGCCGCAGACCCGCAAGATCGGCGCGCTAGACAAGACGTTGCGCTGAATTGCAGGGAGTCCGCCGCGGCGGACGCCGTCCCAGGCGTTTCACAGAAATGCCCTACAAAAATTGGCGCGTAACCCTAAAACGCGCCTTGGAGCGATATCATTCCGTAAGGAGCGCCGCCGTCCTGGGAGTAACGCACGTGGGCACGATAAAAATCGAACTCTCTATACGGCTGGTATCCAACCTCGCCAGTCAACGTCACGACGGGAGAAAGTTTCCAATCGAACCCCGCGCCGGTCCGCACTTCGCTATAAGTGATCACGGCGTGATTGAGTCGCGCAATCCCAGCGTTGTCGCCGAAGTGATCGTCAACGCGATAGTTATTTTGCTTCAAATTTGCTCCCACATAAAGGGTTACACCACTGTTCATCTCGAACTCAAGACGCGGAGTCGGTAGCACAGCATTGAGCACCCACTGGCGTGCCATTTTCCAGCGAACGCCGGCAGCGGGAAGAACCGGATACTTGCGCTCAATATCGACGCTCACCCCGAGAACCAGCTGCAAATCCGGGCTGAAGATGTAAGTGCCGCCGGCAACAAATGGAGCGTTGAAATCGTCCGACAAATCATCAAACCCCGTGTTATACACGCCAGGCAGCGCTTCGACTCGGACTAGGATGGAATCCGAAAGCTGCGTGTCCAATCCAATAACCAGGTTGACCGATTGCAACGTATCTGGCAGCGGTGCGCCGTCTGGAATACCAAATGTGAAGCGCTCCCACTCTGCTCCAAGACGCAATACGCCGGCTCCGATTCGCGGAGTAAATACCAAATGCAGGATCGAGTCGTGTTCATCAAAATCGCGAACGCTTTTTTGAGGGTTGCGTCGCACATCGCCGCTGCCGACGTAGGTTTCTTCCACAACATATTCGCCCGAACTGAACCAGTCCCCAAAGCTTTCGGGGTTGCTTTCCTGAGCGAGGATGGAGGCCGCGACCCAAAAAGATGAGGCGACACAAAAAGACCGGAGAAAGAAGCGACGCGCGAAACTTTTCACTCGCTCAACGGCTTCCACTTGTGTCGCGACGAAACAGTGTCACGGCTTTGGAGATCTGTTTCATCATGACTGATTCGGACCCGAGCCGTTCCACGCCGTGTAACGACGCCAGGGACGGCGCGGAGATCATATCACCGCGCCAAACCAGGGTGGAGGCTTTTCCATCCACTGTAACGGGCCACATCTGGTACAACGTGAGCGCGACATAATAGCCGCCGCTGGCGTAGTAGAGCACGTCTGCGGCTTGATAACTCCCGCCTCCGCCTGCGCGGTTGTAATCCGCTCCAAGCGTTACTACGCCGTGGTCATCCACATCGAGTAACTCCCAGTAAAGTTGTGGCGGGAGCGATCCCGCGCCACGACCAATGCCGGTAGAGCCAAGTAATCCGGAAAATTGGCGCTGGATTTTTCCTTGTTCCCGGAGCAAACCGTTTAATTCATCGCTCGCTCGGATGGCCTTGCCGGAATGATCATAGGGCGGCTGCCCTGACGTCCCCCCGGATACGAAACTCTTCGTGCGCGAGAGCAACACATCGGTCCAAAACGTAACAACGGATGCTGGCATCGCGCCGCCTCCACCCGCGCCTCCGGCGGAAAACTTCTTTGCTTCGTCGCGGCTGATTTGAAGATCAGCACTGAGCTTTTGAGTGTCGCCCACGAGAGTGCGTACGGGTCCGTTATCCGGAGCACTTTTCAATTTTTCAAAATTCGCGGCTGTCGGGCTAGTTGGCAGATCGGAGTGCAGAAACACTTTTAGTTCCCGATGTCTCGTTGGATCCCATCGGCGCAGCGCCGCGATTAGCTGCTCTGGCGCACCCGGCGCCACATAGCAGCTTTGGACGGCGAGAAAACGCGGGTTACTCATCGGCGGCCCGTGGGCCGTTTTCGCGTCACTTTTCGCGAGTTGCGAGAGATCGACCTTGTCGAAAATGGAAAACGAGGCCAGCTCGGAAACGGGGTCGGCGCGTGTGCCTGTCGAACCCGCAAGCAAGAGTAAGGGCAGGAGGGTGGCGAACGCCTTCCCGAGAAGGCGTCGAGACGGTTTCATGGTTTCAAATTTCATGAGACAAGGTATCGAATGATCTGTGACAGATGGTTGCAAATTTGGAGGATCATCGCAATAAGGATTCGAGATGAACGAACCGGTAATCGTGCTCAACCAACTGAGCAAGAGTTTTGGCGATGTCCATGCCGTGCAAGATCTTTCACTTACAATCGCGCCGGGAACAATCTTTGGCTTTCTGGGCGCTAACGGTGCTGGCAAGACCACTACGATGCGAATGTTGTGCGGTCTGGTACATCCAACATCTGGCAACGCTGCGATTGAAGGCGCGGACGTTTGGATAGATCGCCAGCTCGTCCGGACGAAGTTCGGCTACGTCTCGCAGCGATTTAGTTTGTATCGCGATCTCAGTGTCATGGAGAACTTTCGCTTTTTCGGCGGGGCCTACAGGGTTTCTGGCGCGGAGTTAGACGAACGAATCAAGCGTTTGCTGGGCTTGATTGATTTGCAGGAAGAAGCTGATGTTGCTGCCGGGAGTTTATCCGGAGGAACCCGGCAGTTGCTCGCGCTCGGTTGCGCTCTGGTGCACGACCCGCCGCTGCTTTTTCTCGACGAACCAACGTCTGGACTCGACCCCGTGCATCGTCAGCAAATCTGGAACTTGCTCTACGATCTGAGTCATCGCGGGAAAACAATTTTTGTCACGACGCATTACATGGACGAAGCGGAGCGCTGCACGGAAGTGGGCTTTATTGAAAGTGGCCGGCTGCTGGCGAAGGCTTCACCCCGCGCTTTGAAATCGAGTTTCCGTGCTCGATTGCTCGAGATCGATATCGAGCCGCTTATGCCTGCGCTGGTTCGGTTGCGAGATGTTCCCGAATTATTCGGCGTTTCGCTGCGTAGCGGCAGCTTGCGGCTTTATGCATCTGATTCCGAAAAATTAATGGCGCAGTGGCGCGAGAACTGGCCGTTTCCTGATCTTCGGTTGCTGGGTGAGCGATGGGTCGAACCAGACATGGAGGACGTTTTCACCGCATATTCCCAGGGCTACGATGGGATTTTGAAAGAACGAGCTTCATGAAGTGGCCATCCTTTCAAGCGATTGCCAGTGTCGCCTACAAGGAATTCCTGCACATTTACCGCGACCGGCGGGTGCTGCTGCTGGTGTTGATTTTGCCGCCGATGTTTACGCTGCTTTTCGGACACGCTTTCGAGACCGGCGAATTAACGGGAGTCAAAAGCCTCCTGATCGATCGAGACAACACAGCGAGCACGCAGCAGTTGATCGACATCCTTTTGAAAAACAAAACATTCGCGTGGCGCCGGGGATTGCCTGATACAAGGAACGAGTCGGATTTGCTCGGTCACCGGGTGCGCGCCACGCTGGTGATTCCAGCTGGGTGGACGGAAGGTCTGGCCAATGGCAATCCAAAACCGTTACTGCTTTACCTGGATGGTGGCGACATAAACACCGCGGATGCAGTGGAAGGGAGCGTCCGACAGAGCCTGGGCGACTTCCAGCTAAAACAACGCGATTCGATGATCGAAGCATTGCCGGAAGAAGTCTTCGATCTGGGCAAGCAGCTTCCGGTGCAAATCCGCAAACAATTTGTCTCGATGATGGAGATGTGGACGGTTGACGGCAAAGTTCTTTACAACCCGAAGTCGCGTGTCATCGATTATGTGATTCCGGGAGTTATCGGTTTAATCTTGCAATTGCTGACGGTCACGCTGATGGCATGCACGATCGCGCGGGAACGTGAGTCGGGCACCCTTTACCAGTTGATGGTGACTTCACTGCAGCGCGGTGAAATCGTAATCGGAAAAATACTGCCCTATCTGGTGGTTTCGATATTCCTGGTCATCGTGATCATGCTGGTGAGCCGATGGCATTTCGGAGTGGCATTTAATCAACTACCCGCGCTCGCACTCATTTGCCTGCTTTTTTTGCTTTGCTCGCTCGGTCTCGGTTTGCTGATCTCCGCATTTTCGCGCACCCAAACGCAAGCCATTCAATTCTCCGTTTTTTTTCTGCTTCCAGTTTTTGTTCTCTCAGGCGCCTTCGCGCCACTGGAGCAACTGCCTCAGGCAATTCAATTTGTTTCCGAGTTTTTCCCGTTGACTCATTTTTGCCGCGCATTTCGGCTCGTGAACATGTATCACGCCAGCGCGGGGTTTTATGCTGTCGATCTTATTGTGCTTCTCGCGGGAGCGTTGATCACTTTTATCGGCGCAGCCTTTCTTCTGAAGCGAATTGAGCAATGAGACGGGAAGGACGAAATCCGAATGACGAATGACGAAGGAAGCTCGAATGTTCGAAATCATGAAGGGCCGGTCAGATTTCGCCACTCTTCGGTGACAGCCATTTTTCATCGCGGACACGATCTTCTTTTTGAGGTACTGGCGTTGTGAAACCGATCAGAATCTGTTTGTCACTGACGAGCCTGATGATTGCTGCGGCAATCTGGCTGGGGACAGCAAGCGCCGCTTCAACTGAGCATTCGACACCGCAACAGGTGTTCGACGGCATGCGCCAAAGTTTCCAGGCTAACAAGGCAAAGGGAGTACACGCACGTTATCAATGGGAACTGAATGGACCTCAAGGTGGCCAATGGTGGATCGACGTGGACGATGGGAAGTATAAGATGGGGAAAGGAAAGATCTCCAATCCAAGCGTCACCTTTGTCGCCAAGGATAAGGATTGGGTCGCCGTTTCGAACGGGAAACTCGGAGGCACCTGGGCGTATATGACCGGCCGGCTAAAAATTCGTGGCGATCAGGGCCTGGCTAGAAAGCTCGGCGAGATTTTCCCTTAGAATTTTGCCTCCATGGCGATTCTGACGTAGGGAGCTGGATCGGTTTTCTTTGACTGATTCGCACGGAAAAAGTCGAAAGTCCTGATCGTGACGCCTGCGCCCGCAATGATCTTGAACGGCTTGAATCCGGAATA
>JBIOVE010000250.1:0-2838 GCA_044867565.1 Candidatus Udaeobacter sp.
ACGCCCCCATCGAAATAACATATTTCGGATCGGGCATTTGGTTGTAGAGCCGCACGATCTGCGGCGCCATTTTTTTGGTCACGGTGCCAGCCACAATCATCAGGTCTGCCTGGCGCGGCGATGGCCGGAAAACTTCGCCGCCGAACCGCGCGATATCGTAGCGCGAAGCCGCGGTTGCGATCATCTCGATCGCGCAACAGGCTAATCCGAACTGGAGAGGCCAAATCGAGTTCTTGCGTCCCCAATTGTAAAGCTCCTCCATCGAAGTCACCCAGACTCCCTGTCGTCGCAATTCGCTGCGAAGTCCCTCGTCGATCTCGCTCATCGTTTCCGTTGTAACAATGTAACCCTTTTACCGCTTTTAACTACCGCGTTACCGAGCCCAATTTAAGCAGCCCTTTCCCCAAGCCCAAACGAGACCTTCAATCAAGAGCAACAGGAACACCAGGATCGCGATGAACGCCCCGACAGGCAAACCGGTGAACGCCACCGCAAAGGGCACCAGAAAAATCGCCTCGACGTCGAAGATGAGAAAAATGATCGCATACAAATAATACTGCGACCGAAACTGGATTTGAGCTTCACCAATTGACTCGACCCCGCACTCGTAAATCGCATTTTTCTCTGCACCCGGCTTCGGCGGCTGGAAAAACCTTCGCCACAGCCAGGCCAGCGCCAGCGGGATTAATGGAAAAACCAGCGCCACGCCAGCGAAAATGACGATGAAGAAATAGGGATTGGGGTTCATGAGATTCGAATCAATCTACAGTTTGTTAAAAGAATCTGCGTGTTTATGGGCACATTGCCAAAATGGGCCCGCGTCATCAACGTTGCAGGCACCAGGAAACAATATTATCGAAGCTGGATTGGAAGTTGGAATCGTTATGTTGAGCGGCGCGCCTTTTTTCGCTTTTTCCGCCAGTGCCGCAGCACGCGATGAGAGGGGACAGCCGTACGGTGATCGCGCGAGGTCGCGACTAGCTCACGAAAACGCAATTTGGCAAGCGCGGTTTGCACTGCGCTTTTGGAAAGTCCGGTCTCATCGGCGAGCATGCGGAGACTTGCTTTGACCGGTTGCCAGCGTTGGCGGGTGGTGCGGCCATAAAGAAACAAATAGATGAGAAACGCAGCGGGCTGTTGATCGTGTCCGACGATATCACGCATGAGAACATCCAGGACGTAATCGTCGATCGGCACAGTCTGGCGAAAGCGCGGCATGTTGGATTCTTACGTCTATGCCGATAACCGGACAACACTTTTCGCAAGAAGGCGTCTTTGATTCTGGACGATAACGGAATGCCAGCGGTACGTTCAGAACATGATCAAGCAAATCAAATTCGTTAGTGTTCCAGTGGCCGATCAGGACCGGGCTCTCGACTTCTACACCGAGAAGTTAGGCTTCACGATCATCACGGATCAGCCGTTTGATGATAAGCAACGGTGGATTGAACTCCGCGTTCCGAAAGCGGAAACACGCATCGTCCTGTTTACCACAGCCGAGGACAAAGAGCGCATCGGCAGCTTTATGAACTTGTCGTATACCTGCGATGACCTTCAAAGAACGTATGAAGAGTTGAAGGCGCGTGGCGTGGAATTTGTGAACCGACCGAAGAAAGAGCATTGGGGCAGCTATGCCATCTTCAAGGACAGCGAAGGAAATAGCTTCGTTCTCAGGGATTAGACTGAAGACGCGCGGATTCGTCCGTTTTCAATATTCGAGGTAGAGTCCCGATTTGCCATGGGGACGCAGTTGTATATGCCAGAAGCTCTCTCGCAATTAACTCCGCACAGGGCGATCCGCGACCGTTGGCGCGCAAGTAACGCAGGATGATCCTTGCAAACCGCCGGCGGGAATTCTTACCGGTTGTTGCACGAACTGCCAGATCGAGAACACGACGCTGAGAATCAAAAGCGCGGAGACCAGCATTTCGAGCACGTTTCGATTCTTCTCTTCCGACCGGACCAGGAGGGCGTAGGTGGATTCGTAGTTTTTCATAAGGTTCTGTTGGTTGATACCAACCCTTATGCAAGCAACGTGCCACCGCCTGGGTTATGAATGTAAACGACTCAGGATGAGTAAATTGAAATTAATCCGGCAATCGTTGGCATGACGCCAATGTTCCGCGAATGGGAACTGTTAGTTCCGTTTTTGGGATGCGTCGTAGCCGCCCTGTGAACGGCGAATGCGGATTGCACGCGCGCGCCCCGCTTCGCGGAGCGAATCGGATACACCCCAATTATTTATCGGCGTCCCCGGATTTCCGGCCGAACCATTTCCGCTTTTTCGGCTGCGGCTCTTCCGCTGGCGACGGCGTCGGTTCCTCTTCTTTCATCGCTGGTTCTTTTTGTTGCAGAGCCGGCTCCTTTTGCTTTGCGCTTGGCTCGGCCTCTTTTCGTTTCGCCTTCTTTTCGTCCGCGGCTTTTTCCTCGACGACTTGCGCTGCGTCCACCCACTCAATGAACGCCATGGCAGCGGAGTCGCTTTTGCGTTGGCCGAGCTTCACAATGCGTGTGTAACCTCCATTGCGCTCTGCCGATCTCGGCGCGATGTCGTCGAAGAGTTTCTTGACGGCATTCTTTTGTCGCAAGGTCGCCAGCGCGGTCCGGCGCGCATGAATGGATCCTCTTTTGCCAAGCGTCACCATTTTTTCGGCGAGCGGCCGAACCGCCTTCGCTTTGGCCAGCGTCGTCTTGATGCGTTGATGTTCGATCAAGGAGCAGACTTGATTCGCAAGCAGCGCTTTGCGGTGCTCAGCCGTGCGACCAAGCTTAATCGTCTTCTTTTGGTGCCTCATAAACGTGGCGAACGCAGTCGTCGTCGATCCAACGATTATTCTT
>JBIOVE010000251.1:0-2481 GCA_044867565.1 Candidatus Udaeobacter sp.
CGGCCACCCAGATTTGAGCGATGCGTTGCGACTGATCGTCTTCGAAAACGCGGCACCCGATTGTGCGAAATTCGGCGAATTCCGCTGGCACGTCATAATGTTCCAGTCCGTGCTTCATAAAAAACAAATCGCTCAAGGCCCCCGCCTCGGCTCTCACCGGATCGAGCAGAACCGATCGTGTCGAGCCGGCGATCGTTAATAATTTCCGCGCCGTCGCCGATCCTGGAAAATCGTTCAGGCGACCAAGAAAATAGAAAACAAACACACCAGTGATGACCGCGACAGCGATGCCGATCGCAAGCACAGCTGGATTGCGGACCATTTTTTTCCATGTCCATCTCGAGCTGGAGATCAGGTCTTTGGTCGGAAACCATTCGGCAGTCTCTGGCGGAACGGGGACGAGACGAACCAATGCGGTCACCGCGCGATCGAAGCTCTGTTGATTTACAAATTCGTTCGAGCTGCGTGCACGGGAGACGGTTGAGCGCATGGAATGGTCGCGGATCCGCTCCTCGCCGATCGGCGCGCAACTGAGGAGAGCGCGCTGCCGGCGCGATAAACGTAGCTTTTTCATGCGTTCGGCTGCCTAGCGAGCATGGCATTCAGC
Source organism: Candidatus Udaeobacter sp. (assembly GCA_044867565.1). Classification (GTDB taxonomy): domain Bacteria; phylum Verrucomicrobiota; class Verrucomicrobiia; order Chthoniobacterales; family UBA10450; genus Udaeobacter. Next base: position 608 of record JBIOVE010000251.1, read on the forward strand.
CAGGCTTGATATTGCCGGCGTCCCAGCGCCAGTAACCGCGAAAACTCGCTCAGCTTGAGTTCCGCCAAGTTAAGAATTTCGCGGTAATCGAATTCATCGAGATAAAAAAGTGCGAGCGCAGTCCTCTGTGGGTCGGGTGCACCGGAAATCCAAATGGCCAGTTGCGAGGGCTCAAGCTGCGCAATTTGTGACGGAGCCCCTGGAGTTATATCGAGCTCCTCCAGTTCGAGGGGTTCGGCTTGCAAGTCGGTTTCGCTTGCTTGCAAGCAACGCCAGCGCGCGTCGCGGAAAAGCCAAAATCGCTCGCTTGGCAGTTCCTCGTGCGCTGCGCGCAGCGCCGCTTCACGCAAAGTTGTCTCAAAAACTTCCTGTGCTTTGCGCGAGTCGCCCAGCATCAAAAAACAAAAGCGATAAAGTTGCGGTAGATTTTGTTTTGGAGCAGCCACACTGATTTTTCAAAGCCCGAACGTTACGCGCCTCGACAGGATCGACAAGGGAGGATTCGACCCTGTTAGCCGCTTCCCTGTGGGAAGCGCGGTCCAGGGCTCTTAGCACGTCACCGCCGCGCTTCGCAGAGCAAAGCGACTACAACTTCTCCAAACGGCACGCGACTTCCTGGGCGTTCTCTCGACTGTTGAAAGCCGAAACGCGAAAATAACCCTCTCCTTGAGCGCCAAAGCCCGAACCGGGCGTGATAACCACGTTTAAGTCATGCAGCATGCGATCGAACATTTGCCAGCTCGTCAGGCCATCGGGCGTTTTCACCCAGATGTAAGGCGCGTTTACGCCACCGAAAGCCCTCATGCCAGCTTTCGCGACACCTTCGCGCAGGATTCCTGCGTTACCCATATAATGATCAATGAGCGCGCGAATCTGTCGGCGCCCTTCTGGCGTATAAAGCGCTTCCGCGCCACGTTGCACCGGGTAACTCACACTGTTCGCCTTTGTGCTCCAGCGCCGATGCCAAAGCTGGTGGAGAGGCATTCGGCGGCCACTCTCCGTTCGCGCAAGCAACGATTTTGGCATGACCGTAAATCCGCAACGCACGCCGGTGAAACCGCCGTTCTTCGAAAAACTGCGTAACTCCACCGCGCACTCGCGTGCGCCCGAAATTTCGAAGATGGAATGCGGAATATTCGGCTGCGAAATATATGCTTCGTAAGCAGCGTCGAAGAGCAGGAGCGCTTCGTGTTCACGCACGTACTCGACCCAATGTGAAAGTTGTTCGCGTGACGCAACGGCACCGGTTGGGTTGTTTGGAAAACAAAGATAAACCAGATCGACATGTTCCTTTGGCGGGTCAGGAACAAATCCGTTTCCGACGGTGCACGGCAAATAAAGGATGCCTTCGTAACTGCCGTCCGATTTCGCCCGGCCGCTGTGGCCCGCCATCACGTTCGTGTCGACATAAACCGGATAGACCGGGTCCGGGACCGCTACTTTATTTTGATCCCCGAGAATATCGAGAATGTATCCGCAATCGCATTTCGATCCGTCCGAAATGAAAATCTCATCGTCAGCAATGTCGATGTTGCGGTCGCGGTAATCGTACTGCGCGATTGTCGATCTTAGAAATTCGTAGCCTTGCTCGGGACCATAGCCACGAAAGGTTTCATGCTTTCCGAGTTCATCCACCGCATGCTTCATCGCGTCGATGGCGGCGCGCGGCAGTGGCTCGGTCACATCACCGATTCCGCAACGGATCAATCGCTTGGCTGCCTTCGGATTAGCCTCGCAAAACTCGCGGACACGTCGCGCAATCTCCGGAAAGAGATAACCGGTCTGAAGCTTAAGATAATTTTCGTTTAGGTAAGCCATCTTCTTCTGTGATGGCGGTCTGTGCCCATCCGAATCATGTACAAGTTTAGCGGGGG
>JBIOVE010000252.1:0-12355 GCA_044867565.1 Candidatus Udaeobacter sp.
CGGGTGCCAGTCTGGTTTCTTCAAGCTGCCTTCGCCGGTGTATTCGAAAAGTTTGTAAACCGGTGCGAGCAGCACGCCGGGCCCCTTCATGTTCAGGCGCAAATTGAAATCGAGCTTGTCATCGAGGAAATGAATATCGCCATGGCCGAGCATGCTGAAGAGCATGCCGGATGCCTCGAAATCGTCGGTGTTGATAATTCCGTCGTTGATCTTAAAACTCGCGCTCGCCTTGTGCGCGATGCTGTAGCCGCTGCCTGGGACAATATGGTTGAGAATTCCTGAAAGCGGCCCGAAAATCGGAATCGCGAAAACGTCGCCGTTGGTCACTTCCACTTTTCCGCGGCCACGCATAGTGCGCGGATCGCTGCCCAAGCCGGTGAAATCATAACTGCCGCTCAACTGCCCGTGCGCCGTCTTGTAATTGTAATACAAATCGGTCAGCTGCGGAAAATTGATTGCGCTCACGGAAACATTTGCTCGATACCGCGGATCATTCCGTGCCAATGAGATGTCGGCCTTTCCACGCAGCGTGCCGGCAAGGAGGCCGCCGCGGAGATCGTCAATTTGCAATCGGTCGTCGGTGAAGAGTAATCGTCCAGAGACGCGGTCGAACGGCAGCGTCTTTCCAAGAAAGACGTAATCCATTCCATTGGCGCCATCGACCTTGATCTCCAGTCGCGTGTTCTTGCCACCGCGAAATTGATACAAGCCACTGGCCGTGATGGCGGGCGGGCGCCGAAATTTGTACGGTAGAACGGTTTTCCAAAGCTTGGGGTCGATCCAAAAAATTACCTCGGCGGGATGCAACGAGCTTTTGATATTTGAGATGCGCACCTCGTGTTTTTTGAAATCATAAGTGAAATTACCAGTGCCGATTCCTTCATCGCGCACTACACGAAAATCCCGGCAAGTGATGGCGCCATCGGCGAAGTGAATCCTGGTACTCCCGCTGTTCATCCAGATACCGCGAAATCGAGTCCGCTCCAGCACGATGGTTCCATCGCCGCGCCAATTCTCTGGATTGTGATCCTCGCCCCGGATCGCGAAACGAATGGCGGGCGGACGCTGCCATTCCCATTCCCGGAGAAATCCATCCACTTCCGGAGAGGCGAGCGCGCGCATTGCGCTAGGAGCCATTGTGCTTTCGAGGTTTAAACGAAAATCATTACGAGCATCGAAGATATCAGCCCTGAGTTCGCCGGTCTGATGTCGAAGGCGCAGGTCCCGGAGCAACGCGCGCTCGCCATCCCAGGAAAAATCAGCCGCGAGGTCAGCGAAGGAAACCGCCTTGTAAGTGAACCGGCCAAAGGCGACGTGACCGATGATCTCTGGCCGAAGTTGATTCGCCTCGAAATTTATCGAGCCAGAGACCTCGACCAGAGGCGGTCCCTGAAATGTCATGTCCGCGAGCGGGCCGCCGAGCCCAAAAGCATCGAGAAAAACTTTCAAGTCGAGGCTGCTGCGCACCTGAAAATTCGCGCGGCCGCTTTGCTGGTTCCAATCAGCGCGGCCGGCAAAACTGCCCAGGTAATCGCTCCATTCGCAGCGTGTGACATCCAGGCGTTGGTCGTTCCACTCGGCGGCAGCATAAAGGTTGTTTATTTCATAACTGCCTCTTTGTAACCGATCGCCGCGCAGCGTCGCCTCGACTCGCGCATTCTCGATTTCTGCGAGGTCTCCGCTGAACTTTACCTGCAGAGAGGGAGGCGCGGCTGGGAAGCTGAACTTTTGCAGTTCGCTCACAGTTCGTTTCACAACTGCGACTCGCCTTTGCCATTCTTCTTCTGGAATCGGTGGCGACGGCTTGTAATTCACGCGCTTAAGCAAGTGTCCGCTCGCGGAAATCCGAATTCCGCAAAAAGTCCCCTCGGCCTGACTGACGTAAATTTGTTCCGGTGGAAAGTAGATATGTGCCCGGAAGTTATTCAGTTGCACCTTCTCGGTTTGTCCCTCTGCCATTTTAAGGGGAAGCGTGATTTCCGCGTTGCGCACATCGAGCGCGTTGAGAAATGACTCATGGTGAATGAGCGCAGCGTAATTGATATCGAGTGAGATTTCGCTAATGAGGGCGAGCGTGTTTTCGCGGTTCTTATAATCGAAAATCCGCACATTTTTCGCGACTAGCCCGCGGAACGGATCCAGCGTCAATCGCCCGACAGAGGCTTCGACGCCGCGCTTGTGGAGTTCCTCGACCACGAGTGATCGCCACTGTTGGCCGAAGCCTCTTTTTGCGAGGTACCAACCGCCGCCAAGAATACCAAAAATTGCGGCGAGGATTGCCAAACGTATCACGTTTGCAGCAATGCGGTGCGCCAGAGTCGGTTGTTGATGTCGTGCGAGAGACCGAATCTGCGGGGGTTCGAGGACAGGCGGCGTGGGCATTCGTTGAATCGTTAAATCGGTAAATCGTTAAGGCGTTTACCGATGTAACGGTTTATTGTTTTAACGATTTAACAATGAGCTTTTCAATAACTGATCTCCCTGCGATCAACGCGTCATTTAACCTTGTCAGCACGCTCTTTATTGCAAGCGGCTGGTACTTGATCCGGCGCGGCGCCTGGCGCCGGCATATGGCGTGCATGATTGTGGCCGTGATCTCATCGACTTTTTTCCTCATTGGCTACATCGTTTACCATGTGCATGTGGGTGAAAAATCGTCCGGGTACACGGGGTGGATTGCCGCCGTATACTTCCCGATCCTGGCTTCGCATGTCCTCCTGGCCTTTGCCACACTGCCCATGGTGATTTTGACGCTGATTCCGGTCTTTCGTCGTCGTTGGGATCGCCATCGGCGTATTGCCCGTTGGACGATACCAATCTGGCTCTATGTCTCCGTCACGGGTGTGCTTGTATACTTGATGCTCTACCAATGGTTTCCGCCGCCAAATCTTGCACTCGGCCAGTAGTTGATGTTTGATCAGAGCACGCGTTGTTGCGCAGACAAAGAAAACTTATGGTGACGATCGCCACGTTTAATGAGCCGGCGAAAGCAAGGCAGCTGAAGCGGCGTTTCCAAGACGCCGGGCTGAAGGCCGATGCTCACAATGAAGCGCCGTTGCAGCAGGTGGGCTTCATGTCGCGCCCGCAGGCGAATGCCAAGGTAATGGTGGAGGACAACGATTTCGAGAGAGCGCAAAGCCTTATGATTGAGTGGGAGGCTAGCGATCCGGATATCTCCGCCGCTCTTATTCGCTGTCCGCAATGCGGTTCTTCAAACATCGAGTATCCGCAGATGACTCGTAAATTCATGACTCCGGCGCTGGTTGGTGTGCTCTGCGCGATCAAAATTATTCCCAAGGAGTTTTACTGCCAGGATTGCCACTTCACCTGGACCAACCAGGAAGAGCCTACGATCGGACGACTTTGGCATCGGTTCTTTCCCGGCCTCGAATCCGGCAAAGAGGGTTCGTAGGCTGCCGGCTTGATCCACCGGCGCGTTTCATGCCTCGCGCACGAATCTTCCTGTGATGGACCTTCGATTGCCTGGAACAATACGAGCTTCCGGTTCGCCCTGGTATTGGCTGACTGAGGGTAACTCCCGGACTGCGCTCCAATTTACAATCGCGCTCTCCGATCCATGAAGTGGCTCTTCGTGTTGCTGCTGGCGTTGATCATCTTCGGGGGTGCCGCCTGGTTTGGTTACAACACTTTCGTCAAAGAGGAAATCGCAGTCAAAAAGGAGCAACGTGGAGAAGTTACCCCTGCACCCATGCCGGATATCAGTCTTCCCGAGTTTCAGGCGGCGGCGCAACTGCGACAGGAAGCGAAACTGGCCGAAGCTCGCGACGCGCTCATCGCCTTTATCCAAAAATATCCCACCGGACTGCACATCGAAGAAGCCAAAGATTTGCTCGGCGAAGTAAATGTCGACATTTTGCTCTCGCGTTATCCTTCGCCGGAAAAAACGGAATACGTCGTGATGTCTGGAGACGTGCTGGCGAAGATTGCGCGGAAGCTGAAAACGACGCCTGAGCTCATTATGCGCATGAACAATATGAGCGGCACGATGTTGCGCATCGGCGACCGTTTGCTCATTTCGAACCCGGACTTCTCAATCATCATTCAACGAAAGGCGAACCTCGTTGTCCTCCTTAACCACGGCGCCTTTTTCAAGCAGTATCATGTGCGGGAAGCAAAGTTACCGCCTAAACAGCCTGCCACAATCACGGCAAAAGTTGCCGAGACGATGGCTTTCAAAGATGGCAAACGCGTGGGCCTCGGCAGCAAAGAATACATCGGGAGCACTCGGTGGATCCGGCTCGCCGGAGCAGCGGGTTACACATTGTATTCGATATCCGACGCTGCGCATTCCAATCTCGATCAGCCCCCGCCGCCAGTAGGGCTCGGCCTGGCCGCCTCTGATGTCGAGGAACTGAGCAGCCTTGTAAACAACCGGACGCCTGTCACCATTAGGGACTAAATTCGTGCAAGAGTTAGAAGGTTGAAGCGGTAAAGCGATCAAACAGGCGATCACTTGACGCTTCAACTCTTCAACGCTTTAACGCTTTTCGACACATGGAATGGCAACCGCTTGATTTTGAAAAACCGATCTTTGAACTGGAACGGCGGTTGCAGGATTTGAAGGATCACTCCGACGAGCACGATGTCGATCTTGCTTCGGCGGTTAAGGCAGTTGAGGGCAAGCTTCGGGAAACTCGACGCCAAATTTACGGCAACCTGAGCGCCTGGCAGCGTGTCCAAATCGCACGGCACGTGCAGCGTCCGTTCGCGCTCGATTACATCGAACGTTGCTTTTCAAATTGGATCGAACTACACGGCGATCGCCGTTTTGCCGATGACAAAGCCATGCCCAGCGGCCTCGCCATGCTCGGCACGCAGCGCTGTGTGGTGATCGCTCACCAAAAAGGGCGCAACACCAAAGAAAATGTGATGCGCAATTTCGGCTGCGCCCATCCCGAAGGTTATCGGAAAGCGCTGCGATTAATGCGGCTGGGCGAAAAATTTGGCATGCCGGTGATCTCACTGATCGATACGCCAGGCGCATTTCCGGGGATTGGGTCGGAGGAACGACACATTTCGGAGGCAATTGCAGTAAATCTTCGCGAGATGATGAGGCTGCGTGTGCCGATTATTGCCGCGGTGATCGGCGAAGGCGGATCGGGCGGCGCGCTTGGCATCGGCGTTGCAGACCGCGTATTGATTCTCGAGAACGCTTACTATTCAGTCATCAGTCCGGAGGCTTGTTCCGCTATCTTGTGGAGGGATCGACGCCATGCTGCCGAGGCCGCCGAAGCGCTTAAACTCACTGCGCAGAATTTGTTGAAACTGGAAGTGGTCGACGAAATTGTTCCCGAACCGGAAGGGGGCGCGCACCGAGACTATGATTCAGTCGCCGAAAATCTGGGCCGGGCACTGCGCCGGAACCTGCAACATCTCTCCGAGAGTCCGATTGATGATCTGCTAAAGAAGCGCTACGAAAAATTTCGCCGAATCGGCATCTTCACCGAAAGCAAAACGACAGCCGCTTCGGATCGCTCTTGATGTGATTCTTCGCAATTGGCACACAACTGCGGTTTTTTGCTGGCTCAGCGTATTTGCCGCTGTCGCCTCGGCGCGTCCGAGCACGCCGACGCGGGCGTTCAGTTTCGACCGCGACACTTTCGCGTTCGCCAACCAAACCGTCTTTGAATATCGGGAAGGGATCCCCTATGCGCGCAAAAAATCGAAAGAAAAGGCAGACAGGTACAATCGGCGCTGTTTCGTCTTATGCCGGACGGCGACGCAGTTCTACAAATTCGCCCGCTTCGATCCGCGCGGCGCTCCGTTGGATGACAAAGCGTTAGCGGCCCGCATTCGTTCGGTTACACGACGACAAGCCTGGGCGGCTCCTTTAGCCGAGAATCAGCGCGTTGTTTTTCCCGGCTATGCCAACCTGCGCGAAATGAGCAAGGCCCGCGGGAAACTTTTGCGGGCCAACGTCGGACTCGGTTGGACCGTTTACCTGCGGCCAAGTAACGGCCGGATTCTTCTCCTGCAAGATCGGGGATACCAGGAACAGGTTCACGCAAATCTGAATGAATATTTGGCGCGCGGGGAGGGATTTGTTGGCTATCTCAGCACTTTTCCTCGGATCACGGTCAATCACGCGATTCTGGTCTATAAACGAAAGTCCGTGTCCCCAGACACCGGAATTGAGCGGTATGCCGCTTACGATCCCAATCACCCCGAAGCGCCGCGTGAGCTCATCTGGTCTGGGAAAACGCGTTCTTTTGCTTATCAAAAAGATGTGGATTTCGTCGGAGGCTTCGTGCGCGTTTACCAGGTTTACGGCAAGTGGCTCCAGTAAAAACGATTCATTAATGGAGCACACCAATGCCAGATAGCCCAGCACCGCCCAAACCAACCCCGCCCGCGCCGGGACCGACACCCAAGCCCGTGCCACGCCCTGAGCCACTGCCGCCCAATCCGCCACCGGTTCCGCCAGTTGGAAGGTAAACTTGTAGCCGCTTTGCTGTGCGAAGCGCGGCACTGCGATGAATAAGCACGTGCGCACCGCGCCGCCCAGAGATCGGCGACTACAGGCGGGGCGGAAATAAGAACCGCAGAGCAGGATCGACCCGTGCGGCCCACGCAGCTTCGCTGTGATCGGCGCCTTCGACTTCCAGGTACTTAAGATCATCGAAAAGTCTCCAGCCTTTCTCGACGAGACGATCGCGTAACTCGCGTGCCTGATCCCATCCCGGCTCCGCGGTGCCAGTATCGAGCCAGATTTTCAGCGGCGGTTTTTGTTCGATGCTGTCCACGAGCCGATAAATCGCGAAATCGTCCCACCAGATTGAGGGCGACATCACCACGAGCCGACTAAACGCGCGCGGATACAAAATGCCGATGGCAAGCGTGACGAGTCCGCCAAGGGAGGAGCCGCCCAATCCGGTGAATTCCGCGCCGGGTTTGGTCCGATATTTTCGGTCGATATAGGGCTTGAGTTCGTCTATGAGAAAGTGGCCGTACAAGCGCGCCAGCCCGCGGCTCCGCTTTTTTCGCTTTGCCCTGGCATCGATCACGCCGCGCGTCGGTGCGTATTCGTGGATCCTGTCTTCGCCCATGTTTGCAATTGCTACGATGATGAGTGGCTCGATGAGTTGTTTGCGAATCAATCGCTCGGCTGTTTCATCAACGCCCCATTCGACGCCCGCAAATGCGGTCGCGGCGTCGAAAACATTTTGACCATCATGCAAATATAAAACCGGGTAACGTTTCCTCGAAAATCGCCGATAACCCGGCGGCAAATACACCAGCACATCGCGCCGGTTGCCGAGAATCCTCGAGGGAAAAGCGCGGTGCCGTTTGATGTTTCCGGTGAGCGTATGTCTGGCCATGCAAAGCGAGACGCTTCGCTGAAGATGAAATGTAGCGCAAGCCGCCGGCTTGCGATTTCGTACGGTCACAACCAAGATGGTCGCGCTCCTTTTATGAACGAACGTTACATCAAATGGTGGACGCCTTATCTGAGTCGCGAGTTTGAAATGCTCGCCTTTGGAAATGGCGGGGGGCTTCCGCTGGTTCTCTTCCCCACTTCCTTTGGCAGTTATTATCAGAACAAAGATTTCGGCCTGGTCGATGCGGTTGCCGGTTACGTCGACTCCGGTCGAGTCACGGTTTATTGCCCGGATGCGATCGATCTCGAAAGTTTCTACAACAAATCAATTCATCCCGCGGACCGGATGCGGACGCACAACGCCTACGAAAACGTAATCGTTCGCGATGTGTTCGATCTGGCGCGTCGCGAATGCAATTGTCAGCGCGTGGCGGTCAGCGGCGCCAGCCTCGGTGCTTACCACGCCGCCAATATCGCTTTCCGTCATCCCGATACCGTTAGTCACCTGATCAGCTTGAGCGGCTCGTTCGACATCAGTTCGTTCTTCGATGGTTATCATGACGACAACATTTACTTCAACAGCCCCTACGAATATCTGCCGAACATAACCGACCCGTGGAAATACAACCACGTGGGCATCATCATCGGCACTGGTGAATGGGATAATACCCGCCACGAATCGTATCGGCTCTCGGAGATTTTGAATTCAAAAGGCGTCCGCCATTTTCTCGATGACCGGAAATGGTGCGGACACGATTGGAATTACTGGCGCGACATGCTGCCGTATTATTTGTCGATCTTGTGATCTCCGGCTTGGCATGTAACACAGCCATCCTGGCTGTCCCGTCGCGGGGGCATCTTGCCCGTCGCCTGAATAAGCGAGCTGGAAGCTTGCTCGACAGGTCAGGCTGGAAGCCTGAGTTACAATGAAAATTAAGTTATGAAAAAAATCGGAATCCTTTTTGGCCAGGAACACAGCTTCCCGCCGGCGTTTGTCGAGCGGGTGAATCAAAAAACGGGCGGCAAAGATATTGTCGCGGAGTCCGTCAGGATCGACAAGGTGATCCAGGGCGAACCGTGCGGTTACGATGTAGTGATCGATCGCATCTCACAGGATGTGCCCTTCTATCGCGCCTGGCTCAAAAACGCCGCGCTTACTGGAACCGCAGTCGTGAATAACCCTTTCTGGTGGAGCGCCGACGAGAAATTTTTCAATAACGCGCTGGCCACCAAAATTGGCGTGGCCGTTCCACGCACGGTATTGCTGCCATCACATCAGCCGCCGCCGGACACGAATGACAAATCGTTTCGCAACCTTGGTTACCCGCTCGATTGGGAGGGAATTTTCAATTACGTCGGCTGGCCCGCGTTCTTCAAACCGTTCGCGGGTGGCGGCTGGAAAAATGTCTATCGATTGCATAATCCCGACGAATTTTTCCGCGCTTACAACGACACCGGCCAGCTGGTGATGATGTTGCAGGAGGAAGTGAAGTTCGACATGTACTTTCGCTGTTATTCAATCGATCAACGGCACGTGCGCATCATGCCATACGAGCCGCGGCATCCGTATCACCTCCGCTATCAAACTGAATGGCAAGCGCCGAAGGAAATCCTGCAGAAGGTCGAGGAAGGGGTCCTGAAGTTAAACGAATATCTCGGCTACGACCTAAACACGGTCGAGTTCGCGATCCGGGACGGCGTGCCAGTCGCAATTGACTTTTGTAATCCCGCGCCCGACGCGGAAGCAGCCTCGGTTGGTCAGGCAAACTTCGAATGGGTCGTCGAAGCAATTTCCGAAATGGCGATCCGCAAAGCGCGCGAGCACAAACCCGGTCGCGATAATTTAAGCTGGGGCAGATACGTTCAAGCCGCAGTGACGAGACGCGAACTCGCGTAAAATCGAGAATCGCGAAGGTGGATCGTCCGCTTCGTCGGGCGATGCTAATTAATGCGGCTTCGCCGCCATTTTTTACCATCGAGCAAGGGACTGCTCGATTTCACCTAATGACCGCGCAGTTGTTTTTCGGGTCCGACTTAATTTCTTTTTCGCGCGAGTCGTGGCAGAATTCTTCGGACAACTCGGGGATCTGTCCCTACCTGGCGAATGAAGGACCACACGTTTACTCTCGGCATCGAAGAGGAATTCGCGATCATCGATCCGGAAACGCGCGAGCTGCGCTCGCATATTCACGAAATTCTCGAAGGCGGAAAAATCATGCTCAAGGAGCAGATCAAGCCCGAGATGCACCAATCTGTCGTTGAGCTTGGAACAGAAATTTGCCAATCGATCGTCGATGCGCGGGAGCATGTGGTCGATCTGCGCAGTCGGCTCGCAGAACTCGCGGCCCGTAGCGGATTAAAGATCGCGTCCGTTGGCACGCATCCGTTTTCGCACTGGCACGATCAACTCATCACCGAAGGCGAGCGCTACGAGGAGATTGTAAAGGACATGCAGTTGCTCGCTCGTGCGAACCTCATTTTCGGATTGCACGTTCACGTCGGCATTCCAGATCGCGAGATCGCCATTCACGTGATGAATCAGGCGCGCTATTTTCTGCCGCACATTTATGCGCTTTCGGTCAACTCACCGTTCTGGGTCGGTCATAACACTGGACTGAAAGGGTATCGGCTCAAAGTGTTCGAGCGTTTTCCGCGCACCGGCATTCCGGACGCGTTCGAAAGCCTTTCGGAGTACGAAGATTACTGCAAGCTGCTTGTCAAAACGGGCTGCGTCGATAATGCGAAGAAAATCTGGTGGGACATCCGGTTGCACCCGTTCTTCGATACGCTCGAAGTCCGGGTGTGCGACGCCCAATCGCGCGTGGACGACACGCTCGCTATTGCTGCGTTGATTCAGGCAGTGATTGCGAAGCTGCACAAGCTGCTCCGGCGAAATATTACCTTCCGAGTTTATCGCCGCCGACTGCTCGACGAAAACCGCTGGCGCGCGTCGCGTTACGGCATCGACGGCAAACTGATCGATTTCGGCAGGGAAGCCGAAGTCGACACGCGCAGCCTGTTAAATGAGCTGCTCGAGTTTGTTTCGACAGAAGTAAACGAGCTCGGCACCGAGAAAGAGATGGCGCACATCGAGCGGATCATGCGCGAAGGCACAGGCGCGGACCGGCAACTCGCAGCCTGGGAACGCACGCAAGACATGAAAGCCGTCGTCGATCATATCGTGGAGGAGACCTACGAGGGATTGAACACGTCGCGGCAAGCCGCGATTGCTGGTTAATTCTTTTGTCAGTCGGCTTTGTCATGTCGAGAGGAGTCGCCTGCCGCGCCTTAGCCCGGCGTCTGCGGGGCGAAGGTCGGGAGACAGCTCTTACTTTTCTCGCTTGGCAGCGAGGTCGTCAGCTGATCTACGAATTTTTTTTTGTCCGCGAATCACGCGAATTGCGCTAATAGCTCGAAAATCCAAACACCTTCGTTTGCTTCGCGGTCTTCTGTTCAAAATTCTGTAGGGGAAGCGATTTGCTTCCCGAGGCTGACACCCTCCCCGACAGATCGAGAAAACGAAATTAATCGCTCCCAATCATGTGAATTTCGCCGCCGTATATCTTCCAGAAGTAGTATGCCGCCATGCCGAAACCAAGGGCGACAATGCCGGTGCGCACTACCGTGCGATTCGTCAAATGCACCATGCTTCCACCAAGGTAACCACCCAGAAACGCCCCAGCTGCCATCACCAGGCCATACTCCCAATCCACCTTCCCTTCGACAAGGAACACGACCACGGCCACCGCTCGAAGACTCCCCGACAACGCATTTTTCAGGGGTACGATGGAATGGATATCGGTCAGCCCAATCAGGCCAAATGCGCCAATCACCAGGATGCCAATACCAGCTCCAAAATATCCGCCATAGATTGCCACCAAAAACATGAGCACGCCCGCGGCAACCTGGTGCGACAGGGACGCTACCGGCGGTGCCCCAGGGAAAGCCGCGCCTGACAGCTGCTGGGGTTCGAGGCGACGAGTCAGTAGTGGTCGCAGAGTGAGCAGCGTGGCTACCAGAATGAGCCATGGTATCAGGGCGACGAAAGACCGGTTACCGGACCAGTTGAGAAGCAATGCGCCGAAAAGGCCGCCGAGCAAGCTTGGGCCGAGAAGCAGCCAAAACCAATGGCGCACCGGCGCCAGATGCTTGCGGCCTGCCCAAGTGCTTGTCAGGTAGGCCGGGAGAAGTGCGACCGCGCTGGTTGCGTCGGCTGTCACCGGCGGTACAACCGTCATCAACACGGGAAAGGTCAGCAACCCGCCGCCACCGGCCATGGCATTTAGCGCCGCAGCCACGATGGCGACAAGAAAAAGCAAAAGGTGCGCCTCCACGACGATTCTCGTAAGACGTCTTTACCTTCTCGTCCAACACCTGCCACCAGACGGAACGATTTAGCGGAGGCCGTCTTGCGCCTTTTGAGCGTTGGCTGAGTCGCTCTGGGAAAGGCTATTTGATGCCAACCAGTTCGCTCGACGTCCCGTTCGGGAAATCTTCGCGAACCATAATCCGTGCCAGCTCTTTTGTAGCCAAAACTTCATAACTCTCAGTCCCTTTGGACTTTTCGATTTGGTAGATAATACGGACCGTGTCGTAAGTGCCGGCGGGAACAATAATTTTCTCCGCGCTCGCGATTTGGCCCGTGACTTGGCTGACGCCGGTGCCGGGATCGAAGACGGTGAAGGTGAACTTGTCGCCGATCTCGAGTCGACTCGACATCGCCGCAGCCCAGTCGATCCGCTGATCGACTGTGCCCGGCGGAACATGATTGTCGATTTTATTGGCCGGAGACGATGCCTTCTGCTCCGATCCGGTCACGTGGCCGCCATCGTATTTCAAATTCATTGAATACATTTTTCCGTCCCTGAGCTGCATCCGCAGCATCGCAGAAACCGGTTGGAACAATGGAGTCGCAATCGATTCCCATTTCTGGTCGAAGCCAGCGGCTTCTCCGGTGAACCGAAAATTTCCATCCGCCGCTTTTTCGACGGTCACGGTGAACTTCGCAACCTCCTT
>JBIOVE010000253.1:0-4338 GCA_044867565.1 Candidatus Udaeobacter sp.
CTTCTTGCGCGCAGAGGAATGCGCCGAATACGGCTGTGCGCCAGGAACGCTCGAATTGCTCCGGGGAAGTCTTTTCCAAGTGTCCGCCGAGCGAACCGCTCGCATGCGCGATGAGAACCTCAACAGGGCCGAGGCGTTCGCGTACTTTGCGAAAACCTGCTGCGACCTGTTTCGGGGCCGAGATATCCGTTGAAATTGCGAGCGACTGTGACCCTAGCTCAGCGGCAAGTTTGCTGATGAACGTAGACGAACGAGCGAACATGCCTACGCGACAGCCTTCGTCCACTAGCTTCCTCACCAGTGCCGCTCCGAGTCCGGGACCGACTCCGGCCACAATCGCCACCCGTTCATGCGTTTTGTCAGTCATATCGTTTTCATTCGCATTTACGGTGAGATTTATCCTTGCAAACAGTTTCGATGGGGCAAGCGGAGCGCATGCCCTACAATGGCCTTGGCGAGATTACTCCGCGAGCTTTTCCGCTGGTCGCGGCGCGCGCTCTGGCTCTTCACCAGTCGGCAAACGCCATTCGCGCTGTTTGCCAAATGGTAGTGCGAAGAGTTTCCCGAGGGTGAGCTCCTGTTCCTCGCGGTACGCAGCAACGCCGATGGTGATGGCGTCCTGCGGTACGTCGCGGCGCAGCGTGCGATGAAGCTTGTCCCACCAGCAGAAAATTGTGCGCCAGTTCGAGTTGGTCTCTCGCTGGACGATGGAATGATGAATGCCGTGCATCCGCGGCGTGACCATAATGAGATTCAAAACGCGCTCGAGTTGGATCGGCAGCCGCCAATTGGAATGATGAAAGAGAGTAGCGGCTTCGAATGTGATGAAGAAAACGAGCAACATGATCGGGGCGATGCCAAAAACAACCACTGCGAGCGACAAAAATCCGACCGAGAAAACCATCTCGCCGAAATGGAATCGCGCGGCGGTGCTCACGTCCATGTCGAGATCAGTATGATGAACATTGTGGAATCGCCAGAAGAGCGGGACCATGTGGTTCGCCCAATGCCACCACCAATAGGCGTAATCCATAAGCAGAAAGGTGGCGATGCAAGCGGCCCATCTGGGGAGGACAAGCCAGTTTAACAAACCGATACGCTGATCTTGCGCCCATAGCGCCACCGCGAGGGGGATTGGCAGCATGGCAACACGAACGACCGCGAAACCTGGAATCGAAAGCACAAAATTGCGCACGAGCCGATGCAGTGCGCCGAAATACTGGCGTCGCAACGGAAAACGCCATTGCAGCCAGAGCAAGGCGAGAAACAGACAAGCCAGCAGTGGTCTGCCAACATAATCGATCAAAGGAATTCTTTGCACGGGAGTGCTACTGATGCAGCAGTGGTGACTTTATCATCAGCTGATGCGCAACGACAACGCGGACCCATTTCTGACGGCTCGTATTTTGGAGTGCGCGGACATGTCCGCGCTTTTTTCAATCTGATGTGATCCTGGCGTAATCCTCCCAAAAAGTGGCGACATGTCGCCGCACTCCAAAAATCGGTAGCGCATCGGAACAAGGCTCGACAGATTTGCCCACCTTTTTTTGCCGTACGACATGGTCAGCACCCGGGCGCCACAAATTTCACGCGCCGATGCGCCGGAACGTGAATGTAGTCTCGGGCTTTACCACTTCGCCGTTCATCTCAAGCAATGGGTAGGCGAGGAAATTGATCGGGCCGCTGGCTGGCTCAGGATCGACCATCAAGTCGCGGCCTTTGGTCAGCTCGAAACGATTGGCAGGGTTATGACCGAAATAATAATCAGCCAGTTTTGGATTCTTCCACGCTTCGCTGATATCCACCGGCACCCAGCGCTTGCCGGCGAAAAATTCAGCCCAGCAATGGTAGCCATCGATGGTTCCTTCGTTTTTGTCGGCGGGAATCGTAGCGCCGATGGCAAAACGCGCCGGTATGCCGACGCTGCGCGCCAATGCGATGAAATACGCGTGGAAATCACTGCAGTTTCCGGTGCGCACGTCGCATGCGTAGAGCGCGTCGCCGCGGCCCCAACCTGTGCCTGATTTGTCGTAACGCATCCGGCCGATAACGTGATCGTAAAGTGCCTTTGCTCGCTCAAGATCGTCTTTTTTCCCTGCGACTGCTTTCGATGCAAGCGTTCGGAACGTCTCGTTCACTGGCACCAGCGTTTCTGGACGCAGATAACGCGTGGTATCTGTTCCGTCTGCGGGATACGCGGCCTTCTCTTTTCGCACGACGCGATATTTCAACTCGATGGTCTTGCCGCTGTCTGCGGCCTGGGGATAGAGCACGCAAATATCGTTGGCGTAATCGCGGTCCTGAACCTTTTCCCATTTTACTGGAATACTCAGCTCCTCCTGGGTGACGGTCTGGAAAGCATCGGTCTTCGCCAGCGGTATCCAGACGCGGGCCTCGCCTTTGATCTCCGGCAGTTTGACCCGATAAACGAACTCGAACTGATCGGCGCCTTTGATAATGCCCGGCTCGTCCCCGGCATGAACTGCAACCGCACTCGCGAGAAGAACAGCCAGGATAGTCAGGAACCGCATGGAAGTCTTAATTGGTAATCCGCAGCCCCGAAAGTTTCGTTCGTCAGCTCACCGGCACCTTTTGCCACTTTCCGTTTTCCTCTTTCCAGTTGTAGAGAGGTTTTCCGTCAATCTTATGAACGGTGGTGTCCGTGACTTTCATTTTGCCTGGCTGTCCGGTGAGAAAGAAATCGATGTCGTAGGTTTTGCCGTCCGTACCCTTCATGTCGACACAGGCAAAGTATTTGCCGCCGCCCAGATCGGATAGCCGATCGTCGTGTACCCTTATAAGGTCGAGCGCGAGATCCTGGCCCTCATACTTGACGTGAAATTTTCCGTCGCTGCTCTTTTTGGTTTCAGCGTCGATGTTTTTCTTTATGCCAGCGGAAATATCCGTTGTGCTGACTTGAGTTTCCGCACCGCCCTTTTTCGGGTGCTCCGCGCCCTTCTTCGGGTGTTCCGCGCCTTTCTTTGGATGCTCTGTGGTTTTCTTGGGATGCTCAGGATGCTCCTGGGCAAGAACCGGCGCTGCCGGGGTGAAGAATAGCGCAATAGCTACCGAGACGATGAGTCTTGAGATCATATGAATTTCCTCCGTTTTAGCTTCGTCTGCTCATAATTGGTTGGATGTATCAGGGTTGTTGCTCTATGCGATTACTGCAATGAGGCATCACCTGGCCGCTTTATTCCTGACTGCGCCAAGTTTCTTTTCCTGCCGGGGTGGGGAAGCGGGCGACCTCCCGCGATTGCGGGATCCCTGCCAGGAAGAAAATAAGAAGCGGCTTGCGCTCGTCTGGATTAGAGGTCGAAATGGCGGTCGATGATCTCGGTCATCATTCCTGTTCTTAACGAAAGCTGCCGCCTGCCGGCGACGCTCGATGCGATCAGGCAAAACGAAAGCACCCATGAAATCATCGTTGTGGACGCCGGCAGTTCCGATGGCAGCATCGAGGTCGCTGTGGAGCACGGCTCAAATGTTGTATTGAGCGGGGTGAAACAACGCGCGAGCCAGATGAATCGTGGCGCACAGTCAGCGCGAGGCGACGTGCTCCTGTTTCTGCACGCCGATACACGATTGCCGCAAAATGCTCTCACGAAAATCGAATCGGTAATTGTAAGGCGAAATGTGGTCGGGGGCGCTTTTGCGCGACGCTATGATTCCCCATCCTGGTTTCTCCGCGTTACATGCGCGCTCGCTGGCATTCGCACGAGGTTGAGCGGCTGGTTCCTCGGCGATCAGGCAATCTTTGTGCGTAGGGAAGTTTTCGAAAGTCTCGGCGGTTTTCGCAATTTTGATCTTTTCGAAGATCTGGATTTCTCGCGCCGGATACGCCGTGAAGGTCGTGTCGCCACTCTGCGCCCGCCGGTGATTTCCTCCGCCAGACGCTTTTCGCTGTACGGCCCATGCCGGACAACATGGATAGATTTGTTGATAACGTGGCGATATTTGCGCGGCGCGACGCCGAATCAGCTTGCGACGGAATACTACCGAAGACACCAGAACCCGCATCGCAACGCGCGCCTTCCTGTTCCGGCAAGTCGCACCACACCCTCCTAACGATCAAGAAGGCTTCCAGAGATTGGCGAGAATACAGCAGCCGTGCGCGCGAGTTGGGCCGTTCATCCGTTTCTTATTGTACAGGGTTTGGTGAACAAGGTGAATAGAGGAGAGTCATGAGAACAATTATGAGAACAATAGGAATGGTTGTCGCTCTGTTGACGGTCGCTGCATTTACCGCCGTCGCTGAGGAATCGCCTGGAGAGCAGATTAAGGAGGATGCCAAGAAAACGGGCGAGGCAATTAAAGACACCGCGAAGACAGTAGGCA
>JBIOVE010000254.1:0-2080 GCA_044867565.1 Candidatus Udaeobacter sp.
AACGCTTCGCCGGCGGCAGACTCGCCACCGGCATTGCTTGCCTACGATGCTGAGCTTGAGCTGGTTTCGAAAGATGGCGAGCGGAGAATCGCATATTCCAGATTTCACAGTGGCTCCAAACAGATGGACATCCATCCCGATGAATTACTGCGCGCCATCCGTCTGCCGCGCCAGGCAAAACCATTAATGCACTACTACCGTAAAGTCGGCACCCGCAAGGCACAGGCAATTTCAAAAGTGTGCTTTGCCGCGACGGGCAGCATCAATGCCGAGAAAACTGACCTCGTGCGCATAGCGCTCGCCAGTGTCGCGCCGATTCCCATTCGTTGCACTGCGACTGAGGCAGCGCTGATCGGCAGATCGATCGACGCAGAAACCGTGGTCGCGGCGAAAGAAACGCTCGCGGCTGAGATTTCTCCGATTGACGATTTGCGCTCAACCAGGGATTACCGTTTGCAAGTCTCACTTAATTTGCTCGAAGACTTCCTTGGTCATTTGAAACAATAGTCCCCGACTTTCCAAGTGGCAGTTCCGAAGTTCGTTGCGCTAAAATCCAGCCAAGTTTACGCATGAAATCTTCTGCGTATGTCCTCAAGCCTGCTCGCGTTGCCCTGGCAACGCTGATTCTAGTTTTCACCTTTACAACCTACGCTCAAAGCTGGCAGCCTGCGGCGAAGACCGCGACTGGCCAGCGGGAACTTAACCTGCTCGTGCTCGGCGATTCAATTCTTTGGGGTCAGGGATTAAAGGAGGAGCACAAGTCCTGGTACCTCGTAAAGATGTGGTTGCAGGAAACCGGCCTGACGGTGCGCGAGAAGATTGAAGCGCACGCGGGCGCGGTAATCGGGACCGCCGGAACATCGCCGCCGAAGTCCCTCACCCTGTACGGTGAGGTAAACAGCGCGTGGCCAACTCTGCACGATCAAATCGACGATGCGCTTAGATCGTTTGTCGATCCGTCCCAGGTTGATCTTGTTCTGGTGGACGGCTGCATCAACGACGTCGACGCGCGCAGATTTTTGAATGCAGCGAACCCGCCGGAAGGAATTCAGGAACTGGCCCGGGAAAAGTGCGGCGCGCCGGTCGAAGAGCTGCTGACCAGAATCGCTTCATCGTTTCCCAACGCGCATATTATTGCCACCGGTTACTACCCTGTAGTCTCTGACAAAACGCCCCGGGACCTTTTCATGCGCGCCCTGGCAAAAAGGTTCTACACGCCCACATCCGACGGACCAAAACTCAGCGACAAGGAGTTGCTTGCCAGGCTGGCTACCATTTCGACAGTCTGGTACGAAGCTTCAAATCATTGGCTCATGAACGCCGTGACCAGGGTGAACGCTCAGCTGGTGTTGAACGGTTCGCCCCAGCGCGTGTTGTTCGCGAAGGTTTCCTTTCTGCCAGAGCATGCTTTCGCGGCGCGTGACTCGCGGTTGTGGGGCTTTGATGGTACGACCCTCAGAAAAATGTTGGCTCTCGTTACGCTGGGAAAGGTGGACCTGCATGCGAACGATGAAGTACGCAGCCAGCGCTCATCCGTGTGCCAGGATTTTTTCAAACGCGTGCCCGGAGAGACCGAAGAGCAAAAGAGAACGCGGAAGGACCATCTCCTGGTTTGTCGTTTGGCCTCGATCGCTCACCCGAATCGCAAGGGGGCGGTGATGTATGCCGACGCCATCAAGGAGCAATTACAGATATTCCTTCGCAATCCGGGTTGGCTTAGAACTTCGGCTTTGTCGGGCGCAACTTCGCCGTAACCATACTATTGCAGACCACCGAGCGCCGTGATACATCTGCGCGATGAATCGGCGGTGGAGGCCAAATACTAATGAATGCAACGGCAGAATTTCGCAGGGGCGTCGTCGCCCCGGTCGAGTGTTTGAAAGAAGGATGGGAAATGATTAAGGGTCATTATTGGATCTTTTTCGGCGTCTGTGTTGTGGGGTTGCTAATCGGAAGCGCGTTCGCAATCGTGCTCATGGGGCCGATGATGTGCGGCATTTTTCTCTGTTTCTTTCAGCACATGCGCGGCGAACGAGTTACATTTGACAGGCTTTTCAAAGGATTCGATTACTTCGGTCAG
>JBIOVE010000255.1:0-7089 GCA_044867565.1 Candidatus Udaeobacter sp.
GATTACAAACACGGACCTTCTCACCGTGGACGAACGCGGAATCATTTGTTGCGCGCGGATTAACCTGGACGGCGAATTGGTTAAATTTAATCCGCCGCAGACGATGGTCGCTACGCCGCTTAAGCGGGGCACCAACTGGAATTTCGACGGCCTGGCGGGCGATATGAAGGTTCATCAGCACTACGAAGTAATCGGAGAGGAAGATGTCGAAGTGCCGGGGGGAAAATTTCACGCCTTCCATATCCACGGCGAGCAAACAGCGCCCAGCCCGATGATGATTGACCGCTGGTTCGTGGCCGGCATTGGAATAGTGAAGGACGTTACTACCATGCGCGCTACAGACGGCGATTTGCTTGAGCGCATTTCACTCGAATTGACGGAACGGCCCAGAGTTACGAAGAGACCGGAGGTGAAACCCGACGCGACGCCCAAGAAACTTTCCGTAAGTTTCGCAACGGAGCAGTTCGCCAAGGCGACCACGACGTTTTCATCGGATACACCTGAGATTTATGCGCGCTGGCAGGGACATCGTCTGCGGAAAGGCGCAAAAGTGCGCGCCGTGTGGGTCGCGGAGAATATTGGCGAAGATGTTCCTCCAGACTACAAGGTGGATGAAGCTTCATCCATCGCCGAAAGCCCGACCGCTCACGGAATATTTACGCTGTCGCGGCCGAACGATGGTTGGGCGCCGGGCGATTATCGCGCGGAGTTCTACGTGGACGATGGCTTGGTAGAGACGGTGAAGCTGAAGATCGTGAAGTGAACTTGTCATGTCGAGTCCGGCAGCCGGAAGACATCTCTTTGTTAATGCTTTTGAATAGTAATCCCGCAGCAGTCCCGAAAGCTTTTGGGGTTCAGAATGACAAAAGCGTTGCATCGCAGAATTTTCCTGAATCTAAAGCGGACGCTTACTGCATCGTAACAACAGGAGGCATATTTCCATGAAGAAGACCACAGCCGTATTTTTAGCCGCATGTGTCGTTCTGGCTACCGGATGCCGGTGGGTCGGAGTTCGAGGCAACGGCAATATCAAAACCGATGAACGCACGATCGGTGCGTTTGCCAGCATCGACGCCAGTGGCGCGTTTGAAATCGAGTGGCAAAATGGAGCGCCTGCCTTGCGCATCACGACCGATGAAAATCTTCTTCCCTATATCGAGAATAGCATTTCCGGTGACATCCTTCGCTTGCACAGACGCGAGCAGATTTGGCCAACACACGGAGTCAAGGTCGTTATCTCAAGCCCAATGCGCGCCGGGGCACGGATCAGTGGTGCGGTGAGGCTCACCGCAAATCAAATCTCCGGCGTTCGGTTCGCTTTGGAATCAACCGGCGCATCGCGTGTCACCCTCCATGGAAGCATCGACGAACTCCTGGCCGACATGACCGGCGCAAGCGAGTTAAATGCGAGTGGTCTGCAAACCAAAACGGCCGAAATCTCCACCACCGGCGCAGCGGACGCCGAGATTGCAGTTGTCGAGACATTGAAAGTGGCAATCACTGGCGCGGGAAAAGTCACTTACTTCGGCAACCCCAAGACAGTCGAGAAACATATCACCGGGGCAGGTTCGATTCGGCATAAAGAGTAACGAAGGTGGAACGCGTTGTCCTCAACGCGTTGGCAAATAGGTGCGGCTTCGCCGCCTGAATTTGCGCCTTCGGCGATTGGCTTTGGCATCGTCTTCGGAGAAGCCGATCCACCCTTTGCGCGAGGCGGACGGGTTTGCCCTCAACACGTTGCTAAACGCAGGTGATCCTGTCCGCCCATGCAACGCCAAGCAGGTACTCCCGTAGAGCGGGACTTAGACCCACCCATTGCAGCGAGCAGAACTTGAAGTACAGAATCTCCGCAATGCAAAACTTCATCTGCATCCAATGCGGAACGCAGTTTGATGAGGCTTCACAAGCGCCGCCCAGTTGCCCGATTTGCGAAGACGAGCGGCAATTTGTTCATCACCGCGGCCAGCAGTGGACCACGCTTGAACGATTGGCGGCGGATCATCACAACCGCTTCGAAGACGAAGCGTCGCAACTTCTCGGGATCGGCACCGAGCCAGAATTTGCCATCGGGCAGCGCGCGCTGCTTCTGCAATCACCGGGCGGAAATCTCCTCTGGGATTGCATCACGCTGCTTGACGATAAAACCATTGCTGAGGTGAACGCGCGCGGTGGCATCCATGCCATCGCTATTTCACATCCACATTATTACTCGGCAATGGTGGAATGGAGCGAGCGGTTCGACGCGCAGATATTTTTGCACGCCGCCGATCGCGAATGGGTCATGCGAAAAAGTCCGCGCATCCAGTTTTGGGAAGGAACAACTCTCTCGCTTTGGGATAATCTCACCCTCATCAACTGTGGCGGACATTTCGAAGGCGGCACGCTGCTGCATTGGCCGGCCGGAGCAAATGGTAAAGGCGCATTGCTGACCGGCGATATAGTTCAAGTCGTGCAGGATCGGAGGTACGTAAGTTTCATGCGGAGTTATCCGAATCTGATTCCACTCGGACCGGCGGCGATACGCCGTATTGTCGAAAGAATTGAGGCGTTCTCGTTCAATCACATCTACGGTGCCTGGTGGAAAGCGAACGTTCTTTCAGATGCCAGAGGCGCGGTCGCGCGATCTGCTGAACGGTATCTACGCGCCATCGGCGGCTAACTGTAGGGGAAGCAGACTGCTTACCCTACAGAGATTTTGCATGCGCGATACATTGATTCACGATGCGCGGCAGCGCCATTGCGGCCGGTTCGCGCACTAGTTTCATCGCGAATTGCGAAAGCGCTGTCTCCTCGGGATTTACTTCGATGATTTCGCCCTCCCTGGCGCAGGCTCGCAGCGTCCAATCAATGATGTATCCGAACGTCGCCGTTGTTCCAGCCACGATCACAAAGTCGCAAGGACCGCGCTCCAAATAATTCTCAACGCGCTCGGTTCCGCTTGAAGGCAATGCCTCACCGAACCAAACGACACCGGGCCGCATGAGCGCATCGCATTTCGAGCATCTTGGAATTCTTTGCGTTTCTTGGTCGTGTTCGCTGAAACTAAAATCGCAGCGCGAGCACCTGCTAACGAAAATGTCTCCATGAATTTGCACCATCTTTTCCTTCGGCAATCCGGCACGCGTGTGCAGATCGTCCACGTTTTGCGTCACAAGCAAAAACTCGCGTGCGTGCCGTGCCAGCTGCACGATTGTTTTGTGCGCGGCGTTGGGCTGCGCATGACGAATACGCTGGCGGCGCTCGTGATACCACTGCCAAACTAATTTCGGGTCGCGCGCGAAAGCTTCTGGCGTAGCCAGCTTCGCCGGATCCAAATTCTGCCAGTAGCCGTCCTTGTCGCGAAACGTCGGGATTCCGCTTTCGGCGGAAACGCCCGCGCCTGTAATTACCAGAACACGCATACTGGAAGCACCTTTGTTAATTGATTGCCACCTCGACCTCGCTTCGCCAGACTCGCGCCATATGAGTGAGAGCACAAAAGCGATTGCGTCGGGCGCTGTGCGCGAAATTGAGCCAGAGCTAAGAGAGCTTTTTACAAGGGTGGTGGAACGCGATCCGCATGAGGCCGTAAAGATGCTGGAACCATACCCGGACGAGTTTGTAGTTCAGATGCTGGAACTGCTAAATCCCGCATCAGCGCTGAACATTCTCCAACGTTTCGATCCGCCGCGGCGGCAGACGGTTCTGGCCACCGCTTCCCCAGAAACCGATCGGCAATGGATGCGCAATCAAACCTACCCAGAGCGTACCATCGGACGATTGATGCAACCGCCATTGGCCGTGTTCCGGCCGCAAACAACCGTCGCCGAAGCGACCGAGCAAATTCGGCTTTTGGCCAGGAAAGCCATTATCACCTACGGCTTTGTCACTGACGACCAGGAGAAACTTGTTGGCGTTATCGTTATGCGCGACCTGCTGCTGGCGCAAAGCAGTCAGCGCCTGAATGAGATCATGCTCGCGAATCCGTTCTACCTCACGCCGGACATGTCTCTGACGGAAGCGATGAAAGCGGTGCTGGTTCGGCATTACCCGGTTTATCCGGTCTGCGACAAGACAGGGCGACTGATCGGACTGTTGCGCGGGCAAATGCTCTTTGAAGCGGAGGCGATCGAGCTGAGCGCACAACCGGGCGCAATGGTAGGTGTGGAACGAGAGGAGCGACTCACCACGCCGTGGCTGCGGAGTCTGAAATTCCGGCACCCCTGGCTCCAGGTAAATTTATTCTGCGGATTGCTCGCCGCCGTCGTAGTCGGTCTTTTCCAGGAAACGATCGATCGAATCATTGCCCTGGCTGTGTTCCTGCCGGTGCTTATTGGGCAGGCGGCAAACACCGGAGTGCAGGCGCTGTCGGTCTCCTTAAGGGGGATGACTCTGGGTGATTTGCGATCTGGCAGAGAACGCATGCTTCTCATCAAGGAAATGTTGCTGGGAACATTCAATGGAGCATTGACTGGCGTCACCGGGGGAATCGCGATGTTTATCTTTGCCACTATCGTAAAGAGTCCGGTCGCTGCGATGCTCGGCTTTGTGGTATTTCTCGCGACAACGATCAGCTGCCTCATCAGCGGTGTGGCCGGCGCAATGGTGCCACTGGTTCTCAAAAAACTTGGGACCGACCCTGCGATGGCATCCAGCATCGTCGTGACCACCTTCACCGATGTCGGCTGCCTGGCTGTTTTTCTTGGGCTGGCAACATTATTGCTTTAAAAGATCGCTGAATGCCCCCCATGGAGAACACGCGTCACGCAAGGGGGCTCTTATCTCTGCAATTGCGCCTGGGCGCGGCGCAGATTTTCGCTGGCAACCTGAAGCGACGGTTTGAGACGCAGCGATGTTGCGAAGCGCGTTTTAGTAGGGACGCCATTCCAGAGCGCCCGTCTAATTTGGGTGCGCTCGTCGGTCCCGTCCTACTTTTTCACCCGCTGTGCCGGTCCGCTCTTTGCTCCGGAAACCAAGTCAACGCGGATGAGCGGATCACTCGGCAGCACGATCGGGCCTTCCCAGCGCAGAAATCCCGCCGGCGGAGGATTGGTCAACCAGATTTGCGTATCGGGCACATGAACAAATAATTTGGCAATCAGTGGAATCTCCGGGTGAATCACGAAGCGATCGCCCTTGAGGGAGCGTCCCGACATCGTCATCCGGTCAAGCCCGCCGTATGAAACCTGCACCGTGGCGATCCGCGGTTTCGGGGTAAAACCAATTGCCTTGAGTTCGACTTTTTCTCCTCGGATGAGACGTTTGCGTAGATTCCCAAGCGCCAGGGTGAAGCCAAATCCAGCAAAGGTGCGGCCCGGCTCGACCTCTATGTTCTCCGACCACTGTTTCGGTTTATCATTCTCATGCGTCTGCGCAGTCGCGGTTTTCGCAGGAAAGTTTGCCGCAAACTCGCGGGAGACCTTTCCGTTTTTGGACTCCTTCCACGACCATTGCTCCTGGATGAATTCTGGCTCTTGGCGAAAACGTGCATTTTCCTCGAAGTGCTGGTCGTCCTTGAATTCGTAGGTGATCTTGACGCGCAGTCGATCGTTCTCAATCCATTGCCTGAATTCTCCGTCAGCGAGCTTTTTCCCATTTGTATCCAACAGGGCGGGATACGCGTGGGCGATTCCCTGCGGTTCTGTTACCTCTGCGGGCAAAGCAGGACGAACAAGAAACACCGCTCCCATAAGCAGGGCGAGAACAACCGGTCCAAATGCGGCTCGCCGCCATGATTGTACTGCAATAAAGATTTGCTCGCTGATCGATCGCCATTTTCGGCGGTGCCGCATGAAATTAGAATCGCTGGATGATGACTAAGCGCGCGTGGTTAAAACCGGCCAAACATTTACCATTTCCCCACCGCCGCCAGAATCGCGATTAACGATTCATTAGTACGGGTTCAGAAGAAAGAGTTCATTTGAGCGCTTTGGCGGATGGTTCCAGTGAACGCACCGCCAGAGCGGTCTCTTTGCGCTTATGAGATCGGAAACTGCGTCAATCACAGAAACTGCTCTAATCACAGGAGCCAGCAGCGTTATTGGATTCCATCTGGCGAAGGAATTCGCCAGGCGCAAACACCCCCTCGTGCTTGTTGCTCCGGTTGCATCAGAGCTTAATGACGTCGCCTCAGAACTGAAAAGCGCCGGCGCCACATCGGTGCGGACAATCGCGAAAAACTTGGAGAAGCCCCAAGCACCTCAGGAGATTTTCGATGAGTTGTCGCGCGACCTCATCTACATCGACATTCTTGCGAACAATGCCGGGTCCGCGCACAGAGGAAAGTTTTGGGAAATTTCGATCGAAGACGATATCGCGATCTTGCGGCTCAACATTGAGGCGGTCTTGCGCCTTACCAAGCTGTTTTTACCGGCGATGATAGAGCAGCGCTGGGGACGCATTCTTAATGTGGCCTCCGTCGCTGGGTTCGAGCCCGGTCCGCTGCTGGCCGTTTATCATGCCTCGAA
Organism: Candidatus Udaeobacter sp.; assembly: GCA_044867565.1. Classification (GTDB taxonomy): domain Bacteria; phylum Verrucomicrobiota; class Verrucomicrobiia; order Chthoniobacterales; family UBA10450; genus Udaeobacter. Next base: position 6,447 of record JBIOVE010000255.1, read on the forward strand.
AGCATTTGTTCTCTCGTTTAGCGAAGCGCTCGCAACCGAATTGGCAGACACCGGCGTCACTTCGACTGCGCTTTGCCCAGGACCGACCGACACCGATTTCTTCGAGAAATCCGGAATGGTAAGCGCTCGCATGTTTCAAAAGGCAAACCTGATGGCGCCACAGGATGTAGCCAAGGCCGGATACGAGGGATTAATGGCCGGTGAGCGCGTCGTCGTCCCCGGTGTGGCAAATAAAATTATTGTTTTCTCCCGCCGTTTACTGCCTGAGTCGACGTTGGCAAAGATGACTGAAAAACTCTACATCGACACATCAGAGCGGACCCGGGAGCGCGGAGACAAAGAGCTCAAAGCGGCACAAGGCCGTTGAACGCCGTTACGACGGCGGGCCACACGCGATCACAAGGTGTCCTTCGTCGCGCTACGCACGTTCGGAAGTCGTTTCTCGCATGCTATTCTGGTATGTTTTACACCGTAAAACGACAGTCTAAGTTTGTGATATGCGCAAAGTTTTGAAGTCAGATAAGCGACCTTTTGAAATCAAACCGCAACAAGAGTCGGTCTGGATTTGCATGTGCGGCCTTTCCAAAAACCAGCCGTTCTGTGACGGGTCGCACAAGACCACCAGGAACGAGGAAGACGGCAA
>JBIOVE010000256.1:0-3336 GCA_044867565.1 Candidatus Udaeobacter sp.
TTGTGCCCGTAACCTTTCAGGACAGCAATTGAAATCTCCGCGCCGAGCACGCCGGTTATTTCGCTGGCGAGATTGCCAGTTTGGTGGGGACGATGAGAAAGCTCAAACCCGAGAACGTCGCGCCAGAAAGCCAGAGACCGTTCGAGATTGGCGACCGTGAAACCGGTGTGATCCGCCGCGATGATGCGAAATGGCTTCGTCGTACTCATGCTTCGGCAAACGTCGAACGCTCAACCCACCTTCGCAAGGCTACGGCGTGGCAGGCACCCAACATTCAACATTAATTTAGAAGATTGGGGGAGCATAGGCTGCTAGCCTGTTCGCCTCGGCAGCCTGCCGAGGCGTTCCATGAAATCGAGACTCGTTGCACGAAAGTGTTGTCGGCAAGCTGCCGACAACTGCGGGCCGGCAGCCCGCGCTCCCCAGAATCAGCCGACCGCGATGACTTTAAGTTCAATCGCGATCGGCGTGGGCAGCGCGCCGACCTCAACCGTGGTGCGCGTCGGATTTGGTTTGCCTAACCCCGCGAAATATTCCGCATAGAGCCGGTTGTATGTCGGGAAATCTTTTTTCATGTCGGTAAGAAAAACAGTCACGTCAATGATGTCCTGCCACGTCGCGCCGGCGTCTTCGAGCACGAGCCGAACGTTTTCAAACACCGCGCGGCATTGTGTTTCGATGTCGTAATTCACGACATTGCCGGCGGAATCGAGCGTTACGCCGGGAATTTCTTTGCTGCCGCGCACACGCGGCCCGATGCCGGAGAGAAACAAGAGGTCCCCAACGCGCTTCGCGTGCGGGAACGCGCCCACCGGTTCAGGCGCGCGCGAACTTTCAAAGGACTTGCTCATTTATCGATGATTGGATTCGGAAGGTTCGAGTTTAAGCTTTAGAATCCGATTCGTTGACGATTCCAGACCGCAAGCTTTTCACCGGCGGCAGGAGATCTTTAAAGGTCGCGCCATAAATATCCCACACAGTCAGGAATAGTCCGCATACGATTGGTCCGACAATGAACCCGATCGGTCCAAAAAGAAATAGTCCGCCAAGTGTGCCGACTAGAATTAGAAGATCCGGCATCTTGGCATCTTTTCCGACGAGAATCGGACGCAGAATGTTATCAATGGTTCCCACCACTGCGGCGCACCAGGCTAACAACGCCAGACCGGCTACAACCTGACCGGTTACGATCAAATAGATCACGGCCGGCACCCAGATGAGGGCCGCCCCAATTCCGGGTACAATCGAAAGGATCGCCATGATGGTACCCCAGAACGCCGCACCATCGATTCCCGCTACCCAAAACGCAAAACCGGCAAGAGCGCCCTGGATAATGCCGATTACGAGTGTGCCCTTCACGGTTGCTCGCGTGATCGAGCTAAATCGCTGCAGCATGAGCGCTTCGTCCTCGTCGCTTAGCGGGAGGTAATAGAAAATTTTCTCCAGGATTTTCTCGCCATCTTTGAGAAAGAAAAACATCGCATAGACCATGACGAACAGATTCAAAAGAAAAGCAGCCGTGGTGGCCGTCATTCGCGATGCCACTGTCACCAGAAAGCCTCCGATGGATTTCGCCGCCGCACCGACACTCTCGACCAGTTGTTCCTGGCTTGGCACGTGATTGGCCAGGGCCGGAAACCTTTGCACGAGCCAATCGTGCGCGTTGAAAGTCGTCGCGGCGCCGAAGTGTTGTTGCACCCATGGAATTGCTTGATTACTCACGGCCAGCGCCTGTTGCACGACCACTCCAAGAAATGCACTCAACGGCCCAGCCACACCGATGAGAAGAATTAGAAGCGTGACGATCGCGCCGAGCGATCGCCGACCTCGAAACAGCCGCGTAATCCACCGATAAAATGGGTGACATAATCCGGCCAGCAATGCGCCGAGCAGGAGAGATTTCAGGAAAGGCCAGGCTACGGCCAGAAAGAGCGCGGAGACCGTGACCACCAAAATGACAACAAAGGCGATGCGAAATCTTCTCCCGCCAATGGCCGCTTGCTCCATTAGCAGAGTATTACATTAGCCGGTGAGAAACGGGAACAATATCTAGCCTAAGCGGCGTTAATACTTCCACCACGAAAATGGAATTGTCTTATCGACTGCGACCGAATGCGGATCGAAATGCCGCCCTTTGTTCGGCGCTGATGAAGAGGCCAAAAGCTCGCATCGAACCTTTTCGGAACCCGCAAAGTCTCTTGCCCAATCTTATTTTGCGATGCAGACGTTTTAGGGCTCGGTGAAAAAGCCCGCCTTCGCCAAAGCTACGGCGCGCAGGCTCCGCGCTTCTCGTCAGCGAGTTTATTTCGCTATACAAACGTTCTTCGGCTCTGTGAAGAATCGCAGAGCCTCTTCACCACCCTCCCGTCCAATCCCGCTTGCCTTCATACCGCCAAAAGGAACACGCAGATCGCGCACGAGCCAGCAGTTCACCCAGACCGTTCCGGCGTTAATTTTTTCGGCGACGCGATGCGCGCGGTTCAGGTTTTGGGTCCAAAGGCTCGAGGCCAGGCCATAGTCGCAGTCGTTTGCGTAATTGATCACTTCCTCTTCGTTGTCGAATGGCGTGATCGTGACGACGGGTCCGAAAATTTCTTCGCGATTGGTGCGGCACGTGACCGGCAAACCGGTGATGACGGTCGGCGGAAAGAAATAACCGTCGCGACAACGCTCGTTGATCGGTTCCGGTCCTTTGCCTCCGAGCGCGATCTTGCCTCCTTCCTTCTGTGCAAGATCGACATAGAACTTGACCTTATCGAGCTGGGTCTTGTTCACGATCGCGCCCTGCTCAGTTTTTTCGTCGAGCGGATCGCCAATCTTTAACTGTGACGCTTTGTCGATGAAGAGTTTGACAAAATCGTTGTAAACCGAGCGCTCGACGAACACGCGCGAACCGCATAGGCAAATCTGGCCCTGGTTTGCGAACGACGAACGCACGCTGCCGGCGATGGCGGCGTCGAGGTCGGCATCGCCGAAGATGATGTTTGGGTTTTTCCCGCCAAGCTCGAGTGAAACTTTCTTAAAGAGCGGGGCGCACGCTTCCGCGACTTTCTTTCCCGTCAAAGTGCCGCCGGTAAACGAGATCGTGTTGATCTTCGGATGCGCCGTAATCGCCGCGCCGACATTTGGCCCGGTGCCGTGCACGACGTTCAGCACGCCGTTCGGCAATCCGGCTTCTTTGCAAATCTCGCAAAGCAAATACGCAGTCATCGGCGTCAGCTCGCTCGGTTTTGCGATGGCGGTGTTGCCGACCGCGATAGCAGGCGCGATTTTCCAGCTCAACAGGTAGAGCGGCAGGTTCCACGGGGAAATCAACCCGGCGATGCCGCGCGGCTG
>JBIOVE010000257.1:0-4031 GCA_044867565.1 Candidatus Udaeobacter sp.
ATCCTGCCCGCAGGAAGAGCGCAGGCCGGGGAGGGCTGCTCGACCAATCAGGCAAGATGCCTGAGTTACGCGGTGCGGAAAACCACCACAACCCTATTACGCGGCGCGACGAGTCTATTCGGGCAGGCGAAAGCTCGTCTCGAATTCGCCGAAGAGATCGAGATATTGTTCGACGTAACGCGTAAGCAGAAACTTCTCGCGCACAGTCTCGCGGCCTTTGCTTCCAATTTCTTTGCGCAATTTTTTGTCTTTGACCAGCTCCACCATGCGTTCGGCCGCTTCTTCGACCGATGAAACGAGGAAACCGTTCACGCCCTCTTCGATCTGATGGCGGATCCCGCCCACGTTTCCGCCAATCACTGGCGTGCCTTTCCACATCGCTTCCGCAACGGTGAGACCGAATCCCTCCCGCAACGATTTTTGCAAAACGACCGCCGCCCGCGTTTGCAGTGCATTCACGAGCGCCGTGTCGTCGCCACTGGTCAAAATGAGGATGCGCTCACCGCGGCAACCACGCAATGCTTCGAAAATTCTTGCGCCTTCAGGGTCGTCCGTTGCGAAATTGCCAAGCAATACCAGCCTGGCATCAACTTGCTTGCCCGCCAGCTTGAACGCTTCCACCACACCCTCCGGATCCTTCCACGGATCGAACCGCGAAATTTGCGCGACCAAAGGCAAGTCGATCGGAATCTTATAGTGCGCCAGCCGCTCGTCGATTTCCTTGTCGCTGAGTTGCCGATTCTTGATCGTGAATGGATCGATCGCCGGCATTAAAACGCGCTGCGGCGGTCTCAGCTCCTGCTTGTATTCGGGACAGCTCTCGATCACCGCGTCGTACTGGTCGATCCAACCCCGCAGATATTTCCACATCTCAGGGTTCGGCCGGGAAAGGTCGAGATGACAACGCCAGAGCCAGGGACATTTCTTTTCATAATGTTCGATCAGCGGAATCGGCTGCGGGTCGTGCACGATCACAAAATCATGCTCGAGAAAATTGCGCACGCTGTTCTCATAAATCACCTGCTCGAATATCTCCTTTTTGATGTCGGAGAGGTCGATTTCGCCGCCTTGGAGCGCGTTGTGCATCTTCTTGGTGATCGAGAAGAAATCGGCTGTGCCCTCGATCGCCCGCCACTCGGTGCGAAGGCCAAGGCTGTTCATAAGAAGCGTAAGCGAGGAAAGTGTCTCGGCTACGCCGCCGCCATAATATGTCGAATTGAAATTCGCGACGCGCAGGCCCTTCAACTTGCTGGCCTTCCCGCGAATACGCTCGACGTTCTCCTTTCCGATGAGCGGCTCGTAATCTTCGATCTGAGTAATGCGATGACGCGCCATTTGTTATAAATGATTCGTTTGCCAGCATGGACACGCTCGCCACAAGCGCGAGCGGCGATTAGTTTTACGTCACATGTCGATCGTGGCTCGCCATGAAAAGACCGAAAATAGACGAGAAACTCACGCTGCTGGCGGATTTCGGAAAGACCGAAGCAATCTGCGCCGAAGTGCTCGATAATCCGGCTACCGAGGAGGGCGTTTTACTCAAGGTGATGGCGCGCGGTCCGTTCGAACAAGGCCAGCAGGTCTGGATCGTCGATCGGGATGGATCGAAAATCGGCGCAACCGTCGAGAATGTTTTCAAGCAAACCATCGACAGCGAAGTGACGCTCTCAACGGTGTTGCCGGCGTAATTGGCGTAGGGTCGGACGCCCGACCAATCCAACGTCTGTTTTGTTACATGCAGGCTTGATTTCGGCACGCTTTTTTACTGTGATTACAGGCGTGAGCGCGATTGCTGATGACGTGACCTCACTGGGCGCGACCGGTCCGGCATCGGCCGGCGCGATCGCCTTTACCACTACGCACTGGAGCGTGGTGCTGGAGGCGCAAGGTGAATCGCCGGCGGCCCAACAGGCGTTGGAAAATCTTTGCCGCACTTACTGGCGGCCGATATTTAGCTTCGTGCGGCGAGAGGGCATTGGGCCAGAGGAGGCGAAAGATCTCACCCAGGGGTTTTTCGCGCTGATTTTAGAGCGTAAAGATTTCCAATCCGTGCGCCAGGAAAAGGGCCGATTGCGTTCTTTTCTTCTGGCTTCGCTCAAGCATTTCATGGCGAACGAGCGCCGGGATGCGAGGACGATCAAACGTGGCGGTGGCCGAATGCTGATTCCGTTCGACGAGATCGCATTGGACGATTCTACCGAGTTCGATCGCAGCGAGATGCTGAGCCCCGATCTGCTTTATGATCGCCGATGGGCGTTGACTGTTCTCGACCGGGTGTTTGCACGCTTACGCGAGGAATCTCAGGGATCAGCTAACGCGCCGCTGCTCGAGCGGTTGAACGAATTGCTCTCGGATGAACCGGATCGACCGTCACAAGCGGAAATTGCGCGCGAGTTTGGCATGACCGAGAACGCGGTCAAACAGGCGTTCCACCGGCTGCGACAACGTTACCGGCAACTGTTGCGTGAAGAAGTCGCGCACACAGTGGCGACGCCAGCCGAGATTGAAGACGAGCTGCGCCATTTGATTGCCGCGTTGCGTTCGTAACCTTTTGGGAATTTCCGTGCAGTATTTGAACGAAGGGAATGGGCTCGCGATGAGAATCACCACCGCCAAAAGATTTTGCCGCAAATGCGGAGCAGCCATTCCACCCGATTCTCCGCAGCACTCCTGCGGCGCCTGTCTGCTGGAGACGGGTCTCGGTTCCGACGAAGCTGTAGCCGGGGGCGATGACCCCGACCGACCGCCGCCGCTGTTGATGGACTTCGGCGATTACGAATTGCTCGAGCAAATTGGTCGCGGTGGACAAGGCGTCGTATTTCGCGCCCGGCAAAAGAGTCTCAACCGGACAGTCGCCTTAAAGGTCATTAGCCTTGGCCAGTGGGCGAGCAAAGCGCACGTGAAACGCTTTCGCCGAGAAGCCGAAGCAGCCGCCAGTCTGGAGCATCCCGGTATCGTTCCAATCCATGAAGTGGGCGAGCGCGACGGCCAGTGCTATTTCAGCATGAAGTTCGTCGAGGGTGGGCAACTGGACGAAGTCGTCAGTCGCGCGCCGATGTCGATTCGGCAGGCGGCGGAGCTGATCGCAAAAGTGGCTCGCACGGTGCACTACGCCCATGAGCACCGCATTTTGCATCGGGACATCAAACCGGGAAACATTCTGCTGGATGCAAACGGTGAACCGCATCTCACCGATTTTGGTCTTGCCCGACTAGTCGAATCAGAGAGCACTGTCACGCGCACCATGGAGGTTTTAGGCACGCCCAGTTACATGGCGCCGGAACAAGCTGTGGGAAACAACGCGGCTATCAGCAACGTCACGGATGTCTATGGACTTGGCGCAGTGCTTTACAAATTGCTCACCAGCCAGCCGCCGTTTGCCGGAGGAACAACCTACGAGACGATCAAGTTGGTTCTTGATACCGAGCCGCGCCATCCACATTTCTTAAATCCGAAAGTAGATCGCGATCTCTCGACTATCTGTCTCAAGTGTCTGGAGAAAGATCCAAGGCGCCGGTACTCTTCCGCTCTCGCGCTGGCCGAGGATTTGGAACGGTGGCTAAAACACGAACCCATTCAGGCGAGGCGCATTGGACCGTCCACGCGCGGCCGAAAATGGGTGCAACGCAATCCAACCAGTGCGCTATTGGTAACTTCACTGCTGGCGTTAGGTGCGATCGTTGGATGGAATATTTGGAAAAGCGAGCTAATCCATCGTCCGGTAACAACTGGGATCGCGGTTCTGCCATTTGAAAACCTGAACGACCAAAAAGGAAACTCCGTCTTCGTCGATGGTGTGCAGGACGACATTTTGACCAAGCTGGCGAGGATCGCCGCCCTGAAAGTCATCAGCCGGACCAGCGTGATGGATTATCGCGGCAAGCGGAATATGCGGCAAATCGGTAACGAGCTGCGGGTGTCTCACGTTCTTGAGGGAAGCGCCCGCCGGACCGGTACGCGTCTTCATCTAAATGCGCAGTTGATCGACACGCGCACTGACACCCACGTCTGGGCAGAACAATACGATCGCG
>JBIOVE010000258.1:0-7280 GCA_044867565.1 Candidatus Udaeobacter sp.
ATGCCGTGCGGCAGTGGCGACAAATGCTGCGCAGCAAACGTTGACCGAGGACGGCCTCGAGTGTGGATGAAATCAGAAACGGTTCCACGCCCATGTCGATCAAGCGCGTGATCGCGCCGGGAGCGTCGTTCGTGTGCAACGTCGTGAAAACGAGATGCCCGGTCAGAGACGCCTGAATGGCAATCTGCGCCGTCTCCAGATCGCGGGTCTCGCCCACCATGATGCGATCCGGGTCCTGGCGCAAAAACGACCGCAAGACACGGGCAAACGTCAGCCCGATGGCTTCATTCACCGGCACTTGCACGATCCCTTCCAAATCGTATTCGACCGGCTCTTCCGCCGTGAGCAGCTTCGAATCGATCGTATTGATCTTACGCAGGCACGAGTAAAGCGTGGTGGTCTTTCCAGAGCCGGTCGGCCCGGTCGCGATAAAGATGCCGTTCGGACGATTGATGACCTCGAGAAGATAATTGTAGATGTAATCGGGCATCCCAAGCGCTTCGAGGTCGAGATTCACAATGCTGCGATCGAGCACGCGCAGCACAAGGCTCTCGCCGAATTGCGTTGGCAAAGTTGAAACGCGAAGGTCGACACCGCGCCCGGCAATATTTTTTTGAATCCGGCCGTCCTGCGGCAATCGCCTCTCTGCGATATTCATATTTGCCATCACTTTCACCCGTGAGATCACCGGTAAAGCGAGATGACGGGGCGGCGGCGACATTTCGTAAAGTGCGCCATCGACGCGATAACGGATTTTGAATTCGTTCTCGAACGGCTCGAAGTGAATGTCGCTCGCGCGGTCCTGGATCGCTTGATAAAGGATGAGATCGACAAAACGAATGATTGGGGTTGCATTCGCCTCGGCTTCCACCGCGGCCTCGCCATCTCCCTCGCTTAATTGCAGAAGCTCGCCGGCTTCACCGAGCTGTTTGAGGACTTCCTCCATGCTCGACGTATCGGTGCCGTAATACTGTTTAATCAGATTTTCGATTTGATCGGTCGGTGAAACGACCACTTGGATGTCTTTACCGAGCGCGAAGCGAAGGTCCTCGGCGGCGCGGCTATCGAGCGGATCGACCAGCGCGACGCGCAGTGTGTTGCCGCTCATTTCAAGCGGAAGCACTCCGTGCAACCGAGCGAGTCCACTCGGAATGAAACGCAAAATTTCCGGCGCGATTTCGCGCTCGGTCAGATCGATAAAGTCGGCGCCAAGCCCATCCGCAATCGTTTGATAAAAGCCAAGCTCATCGACGAACCCGCTATCGACCATGGCCTGTTCAATCGTTTTTCCATTCAGCTGCGCCTCGCTCAGCACGTCCTCCGCTTGGGACGGTTGCAAGACGTGTTGCTCAACGAAAAACTCGGCAACCTGCTTGTTATTCATGAATTCGTTAAATCAGCCGCCCTCAGCTCACATCGCCTATGGTGATGGAAATGACCTCCTCCGCAGAGGTAAGGCCGGCCAGGACCTTGCGTACGCCGTCTTCGCGCAGCGTCCGCATGCCGAGTTCACGGGCCCGTTGCCGCAACATTAAAGTAGAGCTGCGTTTGTTGATCATGTGGCGCACCTCATCGTCGATCACAAAAATTTCAAATATGCCGATTCGGCCCTTGTAACCGATGTGACGGCAGTGGTCGCACCCGACGGGTTTCATTACTTGCGCTTCCTGAATCTGTCCGGGTTCAATTCGCAGCGCACGTAATTCCGTTTCGCTAAGTTCGGCCGGTTGTTTGCAGTTGTTACATAACCGCCGGACGAGCCTTTGCGCCATGATCGTCCGGATCGAGGAAGCAACAAGAAACGGTTGCACACCAATGTCGATTAGCCGGGCCACGGCGGAAGGAGCGTCGTTAGTGTGCAATGTGCTAAAAACAAGGTGCCCGGTCAGGCTGGCGTTTGTAGCGATACTTGCAGTCTCAAGATCGCGAATCTCGCCGATCATGATGATGTTCGGAGCCTGGCGCAGGATGGAGCGCAAAGCCGCCGGAAACGTCATACCGATCTCCGGGTTCACTGGCACCTGATTGATGCCGTTCATCTGATATTCAATCGGCTCTTCAACCGTGATGATCTTGCGGTCCGGTTTATTGATGTAATTGAGACAGGCGTAGAGCGTGGTCGTCTTACCCGACCCAGTCGGGCCAGTGACAAGAAGAATGCCATCCGGCAGCTTGATCAGGCGCTCGAAGATTTCCTGGTCGTCGGAAAGAAATCCAAGCTCCGGCAAACCGAGCTTCAAGCTGGATTTATCCAGCACGCGCATGACCACGCTCTCGCCGTGGTTCGTAGGAATGGTCGAAACGCGCAGGTCGATCGGCTTCTTTTTGATTTTTACCTGGATGCGACCATCCTGCGGTAAACGCTTCTCTGCGATACTCATCGAACCAGTCATGATCTTGAGCCGGCTGACAATGGCTGATTGCAGACGCTTGGGCGGCGCTTGCATTTCCTGCAATACCCCATCGATACGAAACCGGACGCGAAATTTCTTATCCAGCGGTTCCAGATGAATATCACTCGCACCCGCACGGTGCGCCTCGATCAGCAACATCGAGACCAAGCGAATAATCGGTGCGTCGGCTTCGTCTACCCCCGTCGCTTCGGCGCCATCGCCGATCTCGAGGCCAAGATCGATTTCTTCTCCAATTTTTTCTTGCAGGACATCGGCGGCTTCCTCCGCTGTGCCGTAATATTTGATTAGCGCCTCGCGAATTTTCTTCGGGCTGGTGCAAACCAGTTCCAGCTCGCGTTGAAGCAGAAAACTCAGGCTGTCGATCGTATCAATATCGAGCGGGTCGCCCACCGCTACAACCAGGCCGGTTTCACCAAAAGCGACCGGGATCACTTTGAACCGGCGCGCTTCCTCCGCGCGGATTTGATTGATGACCTGCGGCGGAATGACTATGGAGGAAATGTCGATCCAATCCATGTGCGCCTGCGCGGCGAGTGTGCGCGAGACATCCGCGTCGGAAACGATTCCGTCTTCGATTAAAACATCGACAAGCTTGCTCGCGCCGTTTAAACGCGTGCGCGCGCTTTCGATCTGGGGCCGGGTCACAAGTCCTACGTCTTGCAGGATTCGGACGACGTAATCTTCGCTCTGTTGCACGGATGAAAGATGCCTGTATTACTCCACCGTCACGCTCTTGGCGAGGTTACGTGGTTTATCGACATCAAGGCCAAGCTCGACCGCGAGATGGTAGGCAAGCAGCTGTAGTGGAATGACGGTGAGTATCGGCATCACGCAGTCTGGCGCCTCTGGCAGCGAGATAATTTCGTTAGCAATTTCCTTGAGTTGCTTTGCGCCGTTACCGCTGGTAAGCGCAATGATCGGGCCTTTGCGAGCTTTGACTTGCTCCATGTTATTCACGTTCTTCGAGAAAACCGCATCGTCGGGCACGATAAAAACCGAGGGAAGATCCGGACGAACCAGCGCGATGATGCCGTGCTTGAGCTCGGCGCTTGGATGACCTTCGGCGAAAAGATAAGTGATCTCTTTCATTTTGAGGGCCCCTTCCAGGGCGATGGGGAAATTGAATTGGCGGCCGAAAAAAAGCACGCCGTTTACATCGGCATGTTTCTTTGCGATCGCTTTAATCTCATCGCTCAGTTTCAAAACCGCCTCGATCTGCTCGGGCAATGCTTCCAGCGCCTCGATTATCCGGCTTCCTTCAGAGGTGGAAAGATTTCGCATCCGCCCGAAGAGCAGCCCGATGAGCGTGAGAATGACAAGCTGCGAAGTAAAGGACTTCGTGGCTGCAACGCCGATCTCCGGTCCGGCATGCATGTACACACCACCGTCACTTTCACGTGCAATCGTGCTCGCGACGTTGTTGCAAATTCCCAGAGTGAGAAAGCCCTTGCGCCGGCTTTCACGCAATGCGCCGAGCGTGTCCGCAGTTTCGCCGCTCTGGCTGATGGCGAAAACCAGTGTCTCCGGCGTCATTGGGGTATTGCGATGACGAAACTCGCTCGCGTATTCGATTTCGGTGGGAATATTTGCGAGCCGCTCGATCAAATATTCCCCCACCCTGCCGGCATGGAGAGCCGTGCCGCAACCAGTGAGAACAATGCGACCGACGTCGCGTAATTGCGCGGGCGTCATGTTTAAGCCGCCCAGCTTTGCGGTGCATTCGTCCAGGCTAAGACGGCCGCGCATCGCATCGCGCACCGTGTTCGGTTGCTCAAAGATTTCCTTGAGCATGTAGTGGGCGAAATCGCCTTTCTTAATGTCCTCGGCCGTAAATTCGACTTTGCTCACTCGATGATCGCCGCTTTCGCCGGCCAGTGAGCTGATCTCGAATTTATCGCGCTCCACCGCAACCACATCGAAGTCGTTTAAGTAAACAGCATCGCGGGTGTAAGCGACGATCGCGCTTACATCACTGGCCAGGAAATTTTCTTCTTTGCCAACCCCAAGCACCAGCGGACTGCCGCGGCGGGCGCCGATCATGAAATCCGGCACATCCGCATGGAGGACGGCGATGCCATATGTGCCGATCACTTGCTGAAGCGCAGCGCGAACGGCCGCGAAGAGCCGCGCTTTTTTTTTGGGGCGCATCTACTGTGCTGGCGCACGATTCGTCGTAAAGCTTTCCGACCAGATGCGCGAGCACTTCGGTGTCCGTTTCCGAGCGAAAATTCGTATCGCCGCCGCGGATCAGATCGTCTTTAAGCGCCTGATAATTTTCGATCACCCCGTTATGCACGAGCGCGAGCTTGCCGCTGGCATCGAAGTGCGGGTGCGCGTTTTCGTCGGTCACCTTGCCGTGCGTGGCCCAGCGCGTGTGACTGATACCGAACGAGCCCGAAACCGGTTTCTTCGTCATTAATTTTGCGAGCGCCGCGATGCGCCCGGCACATTTGCGCGTCGCCAGATGACCTCGACTCACAACAGCAATGCCGGCGGAGTCGTAGCCGCGATACTCAAGACGCCGGAGGCCGTCCAGCAAAATGGGGGCTGCTTCGGCGCGACCAACGTAGCCAACAATTCCGCACATGCTCCGAGTGTAATGGCGGCTATCCTCAGTCGCAAGATTCGCTGCGTGCATGCAGACGCGCCTTTACCAGAAACAATGTTGCCCGCGAATCCCGCACGACAGACCCGAAAAACAGCTTTGATCTCGATTCAATCGCGTTGATCCGCGTGGATTCGATTCGCGGGCCACTCTGAAGCGAGCCTGCGGGCGAGATACGTCCACCTTACCCGCCTGCCGTTGGCACAGCGTTGCGTTAAAGCTCAGCGTCGCTGCGCTTGGACAACATATAACGGAATCCGGCTTTTGGTGTCACCGTCAACCTTGAGCTCGAAGTAATAGTCCCCAGGACGCTCAAGGTGGAAACCGAGATGCTGCCAGATGTGAATGTGCGTCTGAGACTGGTTACCGGGAATCCGAATCTCAAAATCCTGCCGGATAGGCTTGAGAACTGGCCGCATGTCCGGATCGCAGAAGTGCATCTCGATCCAGTGGCGGCCTTCCTCGCCGACATCGAACCGCAGCTTACAGGCGACTGCACACAGCGGATGATCACAGGGAAAAGTATGAGCGCCGATCGTATCAAACGATCCCAGAATGTTTAGTTTCCCGCCGGCCACCGTGGCAGCATCGCACAGTGTGAATATTTCAGTCTGCATGGTGAAGTTACTTTAGCGCCCAAGGAAAGGAGAAGAAAAGCTGCTACCCCGCGAATCACCCGAATGGACGCGAAAAAGCAACTTCAATCTCAGTTCATTCGCGTGATTCCCAGGCAACTCTGAATCCAGCAGACGTGACGCCCGCCTGCCGTAGAGACAAGATGTCTGTGTCCCGCCTCGACGCAAAAAAGTTGCCGGAAACCGCAGACGCTGAGTTATTGATTGGTGGCAATGCAAGACCGGTCTGAGCGCGATTTACTCCTAAAAACTCCTACCGGCGTCACTGCCGCGCTACCGCCAGGCACAATCCAGCGAACGCTTGCGATCATTATGGGCGGCGGCGCCGGCACACGTTTGTTCCCATTGACGAAAGATCGTGCCAAACCCGCCGTGCCACTCGGGGGAAAATATCGCATTGTCGATATTCCCATCAGCAATTGCCTGAATTCTGGGCTGCGCTCGATCTATGTGCTCACGCAGTTCAACAGCATGTCGTTACACCGGCATATTCAGGCGAGTTATAAATTCGACAATTTTTCGCGCAGCTTTGTGGATATTCTTGCTGCTCAGCAAACGCCCGCCGGTTCGCAATGGTATCAGGGGACTGCCGACGCCGTGCGGCAAAACATGCGCTATTTCCTCGAGCGTCCGTTCGACTATTACCTGATCTTAAGCGGCGATCAGCTTTACCGAATGGATTTTCGCGCGCTACTGCATCAGCATATCCGTTCGGGCGCGAATATCACTCTGGCAACCAAACCGGTGCATCGACACCAGGTTTCCGAGTTCGGCATTATGCAAAGTGAAGTTGATCGCCGGATTACGCGGTTCGTCGAGAAGCCGACTGATGAGGCTGTGCTGCACGAGATGCAAATGAGCCGCGAATTGCTGGACGCAATCGGCTTAGGGAGAGAAGAGGAGCTGTACCAGGCTTCAATGGGAATTTACGTCTTCAATCGCGAGGTGCTGATTGACTGCTTGGAAAATAATCTCGTCGATTTCGGAAAAGATGTCATTCCGAGCGCTATCAAAGATCGGCATGTGAGCGCGTTTATCTACCAGGGATACTGGGAGGACATCGGAACGATTCGCGCTTTTTACGAGGCGAATCTGGATCTGACCGACATCGTTCCCGAGTATAGCTTTTTCGAGCCGGAGGCGCCGATCTACACGCATCCGCGGTTTTTGCCTGGCAGCAAAATCAACGGCGCCACGCTGCGGCAGGCGATCATTTCAGATGGATGCATCATTTCCGATGCACACCTGGAACGCTGCGTCGTTGGGATACGCAGCATTATTCAGAGCGGCGCGACCATCCGCAACAGCATCGTAATGGGCGCGGATTACTTTGAGCAAGATCGACGTGGCGATTCAGGGCAACCTCCGATCGGGGTGGGGCGCAATTGCGTGATCGACCGTGCGATCATTGACAAGAACGCACGGATTGCCGACGGAGTCGTGATTACGCCGGAAGGGAAACCCCCAAATTTTGATGGAGACAATTACTTCATCCGGGACGGAATCGTGGTGGTGCCAAAGAACGCTGTGATTCCAGCCAGTTTTTGGATCTAGTCTGGCTAGAAAACAGCAGGCGGGACGCCCACTTGGCCCACAGGCAGGATGCCTATGCCACGCAGCTATCGC
>JBIOVE010000259.1:0-5024 GCA_044867565.1 Candidatus Udaeobacter sp.
CGCCGAACAACTCTCGCGCGCCGTGCTTGAGATTTATCGAGGCTTTTCCCGATAAGAGCGCCTCGACGCCCGCCTTCGCGCAGCTTCGGCGCGGCAGGCAGATGACGAAAGAATGCCAAAGTCCGAACGACAAAAACCCACGCTTCGAACTTCGTCATTGGTCCTTATTTCGACATTCGCCATTCGTGCTTTGTTATTCCCAAGCCGGCTATAGCAATTGATACGGATCGACATCCACTGTGACTGTTACATCTTCTGGAAAGGGCAATTTGTCGAGCGTTTCGCGGACGAGCCGGCTCAGGCGCATGATCGCTTCGCCGCGGATCAAAATGTGAAAACGAAACTGGCCCTGCAACTTTTCCAGCGGCGCCGGCGTCGCATCGCCCAGAATAAATTCCGAGCCGAGCGATTCTTTTAATCGCCGCACCAAAGTTTCAGCCGACAATTTTGCGCGGCCTTCATGAGTCGAGCGCACCGTAATCAGGATCGCATGCTTGAATGGCGGGAAATCGCACCGCTCACGAAACTCGAGTTCCTGCTGGAAATAGCCGGCGAAATCGTGGTGCCGCGCAAACTGAATAGACGGACTGAACGGCGTGTAAGTTTGCACGAAAACTTCGCCTGCCGTTTCGCCCCGTCCGGCGCGTCCAGCGACTTGTGTCAGAAGCTGGAAGGTGCGTTCGCCGGCGCGGAAATCCGGCAGATGCAGCGCAAGATCGGCGTTGATAATGCCGACGAGCGTGACGTTCGGAAAATGTAGGCCCTTTGCGATCATTTGCGTGCCGACGAGGATATCGATCTTGCCCACGCGAAAACTTCTTAAAGTTTCTCGATACGCTTCCTTGCGCGTCATGGAGTCCGCGTCCATGCGACGAACCGTCGCTTTTGGAAAAATATGCGCCACGTTTGATTCGACTTTCTCCGTGCCGAAACCCGCGTAAATCAGCGCGTCCTTGCCGCAAGCGGGACATTTCTTCGGCACGGCCGCGGTATGCCCGCATAAGTGACAGCTCAACCGAGCGACATGCCGGTGAAAGGTGAGCGCGATGCTGCAATTCGGGCAGTTGCGCGCTTCGCCGCAATTGCTGCAAAGCAAGGATGTGGAAAATCCCCGCCGATTCAGAAACAAAATCGTCTGCTCGCGTTTCTCCAGACGATCGGCGATGGCGGCGCGCAACTTTTCCGACAGAATTGCGGCCGCCTTTTCTTTCCGGCGTTCCTGGCGAAGATCGACAACGCGCATGAGCGGCATCTGTTTTTCATCCACGCGCTGGGTCAGATTGACGAGGCGATATTTGCCGGTTGTTGCGTTATGATAACTCTCCAGCGACGGCGTGGCACTCCCAAGAACAACCACGCACTTCTCGATCTTGGCCCGCACAACTGCGACGTCCCGCGCGTGATACCGGGGCGCTTCTTCCTGTTTGTAAGTGTTCTCGTGTTCTTCATCGACAACGATGAGCCCCAGGTCTTTGAGCGGCGCGAAGACAGCGCTGCGCGGCCCGATGGCGATCCGCGCCCGGCCGGAATGAATTTTGTGCCATTCATCATGGCGCTCGCCTTCCGATAAATGGCTGTGCAACACCGCGACCGCATCTTGCGCTTCAGCAAACCGGCCCTTGAAACGTTCGACTGTCTGCGGCGTCAGCGAAATTTCCGGGACAAGAACGATGGCAGTGCGCCCGCGTTCGAGCGTGGCCCGAATTGCCTGCAGATAAATTTCGGTTTTCCCGCTGCCGGTAACGCCATGGATCAAAATCGGGTGTGCGCTTTCCGGCGAGTCAA
Organism: Candidatus Udaeobacter sp.; assembly: GCA_044867565.1. GTDB lineage: Bacteria > Verrucomicrobiota > Verrucomicrobiia > Chthoniobacterales > UBA10450 > Udaeobacter. The sequence goes on from JBIOVE010000259.1 coordinate 1,786, forward strand.
GCGCTTGCGCGATTTCCCTTAGCGCGAGTGATTGCTCGTGATTCAAAACGAGATTCGACGTCGCGATGAATTGCTCATCGGCATGTGGATCGCGGACGACCGCTTCCTCGCGGACGTCCGCGAGCCCGCGCTTGACGAGCGCGCGCAGCGTCTGGTTATCGAGAGAGGTTTGGCGTAGAAGGTCCGCCGCGCGAATGGGCGCTTCCAGTCGCGAGATTGCTTCGAGAAGCTCCGCCTGCCGCGGCGCGCGTCGCCTTAATTTCTCGATTTCTTCATTATCGAGCTTGCGCGCGAGTCGCACGAACAATTGCTTCTTCCATCCAATTTCCGCGCGTCGGATCACTTGCGGCAGCAAACTGCGCATCACTGTTTCGATCGGGCAGCAGTAATAGACGCTGATCCATCGTGCGAGCTCGAGCAATTTCTGGCTCAGGATCGGAGCATCGCCGATTACCGCTTCAATCGGCCGGATACCTTCCGCTTCACTGCGCTCCAGAACCGCGACAACCGTCGCCAGAGCAGATTTATCGCGAAACGGCACGCGCACGCGAGAACCGGCGCCGATTCTTTCCGCCAATTGCTCTGGTACGAGATAATCGAGTTCCCGATGGATCGCTCGATCGATAATTACCCGGACGTAGCTGGGCTTCATCATGCCATTAAGCGGGAATCTAATTGATTAGCGGCAACGATGCATGGGATTGATCCTTCCCGTAATCCTGCTCATGCTGGTGCTCGTAATCGACGTTTATCAATGAACATGCTTTCGAGCAGTAAGACGATTATGAGAAGGCGGGACAGGCCAGCACTGACTGAATGATTCGATTTCTGTTTAAACTCATCCTTTGCGTTTTGCTGGCGGTGGCAGCCGGTTTCACCCTGCTCGCCGTGCGGTCGGGCGACCCGGTCTATGCATTCTACGAATGGATGAGCCCAGCCCGGTTTCAACGATACGATCGCCTGATTCGCTCCGTCGCGACGAAAAATCACCTCGATCCGATGCTGGTAAAGGCGGTCGTTTGGCGTGAAAGCCGGTTTGATCCAAAAAAACATGGCAGCGCAGGAGAGCGCGGACTCATGCAAGTGAGCGAAAAAGCGGCCAACGAATGGGCGCAGGAAAACAAGATCGCCAACTTCCGTGCTGAGCAACTTTCCGATCCAAAAACAAATCTCGAGGCGGGCGCCTGGTATCTGCGTCGCGCGTTCGAACACTGGAAAACGCAATCAAATCCCTTGCCGTTCGCGCTGGCCGAATACAACGCTGGCGCCAGTCGCGCACAACGGTGGAGCGGCGGAGATGGCGTCGCTGCCATACCAGCACAAACGTTCCTGCGAAATATCGATTTCCCTGGAACAAGGAAATATGTCGACTCCATCATCGCGCGTTACAAATTCTACCAGCGGCGCGGGCGGATGTAGCTGTAGCCGCTTCGCTATGCGAAGCGCGGCACGCGCGTGCCATTCACGGGCGGGATAACGCCGACTAGCCGCCTTCGGACAGGTTCGGCGTGGCAAGCACGGCAGCAGCCTACAGGATCTCCATCGACGATGCCGCAATTTGGGCTAACGGTTTAAGCAATGACGAAAGGTGAAATTGCCGCCATCTTGGAAGAAATCGCGGCGCTGCTCGAGTTGAAAGGCGAAAACCCGTTCAAAATTCGTGCTTACGCGAACGCCGCGCGGTCGATTGAAACTTTTGGCGGCAATCTTCCTAATCTGCAGGATGAGGAAACGCTGGCGAAGATTCCGGGCATTGGTAAAAGCATCGCGGATAAAATCAGGGAACTCGCAGCTACCGGCTCGCTGAAATATCTGGAAGAACTGCGCGCGGAATTTCCGGCGGCAATTCTGGAATTGTTCTCCATTCCCGGCCTCGGCGCGAAAAAGATCAAGGCGCTCTACGACAAACTTCACATCAGTTCGATTGAGCAGTTGCTGAAAGCGTGCGAGACCGGCCGCGTCGCAAAATTGCCGGGCTTTGGTGAGACGACGCAGCAAAAAATTTGCGATGCCATCGCCAAACTCACGCAGCATGCCGGCTCGTTTCAATTCGGGGAGGTCGCGGCGGATACGGAAACGCTGCGACATGATTTGGCGGCGCACCCTGACGCGCTACAGGTCGATGTTGCGGGCAGTTATCGGCGACGAAAAGAAATTGTGCACGATGTCGATCTTCTGGTCGCGACAAAAAAGCCGGAAGCAATCACGAGCGTTTTCGTCACGCACCGATTCGTGGAATCGATCATTGCGCAAGGCCCGACGAAATCGAGTGTGCGACTTCGTTCCGGCGTGCAGTGCGATCTACGAGTGGTGAGCACACCGGAATATCCTTTTGCCCTTGCTTACTTCACCGGAAACAAGGAGCACAATATCGAGTTGCGCAGCCGCGCGCTCAAACGCGGCTGGACGCTGAATGAATATCGGCTCGCCCCGTTGCCGCCAGATCCGAAGGCGAAAAAGAAACGATCCGCAAAGAAAATTCCGAAAGTGCGCGATGAAGCCGGACTTTATCGCGCGCTCGATCTTGATTTCATCCCGCCGGAGTTACGGGAAAATGGGGGCGAGTTCGAAGCTGCCGAAAAACATTCGCTGCCGAAACTGATCGAGAAGGAAAATTTACGCGGCACGTTTCATTGCCATACAATTGCGAGCGACGGTCACAACACTCTCGAAGAGATGGCGGAAGCCGCGCACTCGCTCGGCTTGGAGTATCTCGGCATCGCCGATCACAGTCGTAGCTCGATTCAAGCGCATGGGATCGACGAAGCAAAACTGCGCGCGCAAATCGCCACAATCCGAAAACTAAACAAAAAGTTTAATGGCTTTCGTCTGTTTACCGGGGTCGAATGCGACATCCTCCGCGATGGCTCGCTCGATTTTCCCGATGACGTTTTGTCGCAACTCGACTACGTGGTCGCCTCCGTTCATTCCGTTTTTAACCTGAGCGAGACGGATATGACCAGGCGCGTTATTCGCGCGATCGAGAATCCGTTCGTCACCATCCTCGCGCATCCGACCGGCCGCTTACTGTTGAAACGCGAGCCGTACCAGATCGACATTCCGGCAATTCTCGAGGCGGCGACCCGTACCGGCACCTGGATCGAGCTCAACGCGGCTCCGAAACGGCTCGACCTCGACTGGCGCTGGTGGCCGTGCGCCAAGGAAAAGGGAGTAAAATGCGTAATCAATCCCGATGCCCACCGCACGGAACGTCTCCAGGATTTATGGTTCGGGATCGG
>JBIOVE010000260.1:0-2934 GCA_044867565.1 Candidatus Udaeobacter sp.
CGAAGCTGACCCTGCAGATCGATTTGCTGTCGCGCCTCGATCATTCGAACCGAAGCGAGAATGTCCTGCGCGGAAGGCGGCGGCTGGCCGTGGAGCGACAGCGAAAACATCAAAAAAAGCGCGGCGATCTTTCGCATGGAAAAGGAGCTTTAAGTTTTAAGTGTTAAGTTTTAAGCCGATGACGTGCACGCACAACACTTCAAGCGTAAAACCTAAAGCTTAACACTTGGACCAATCGATCTTTCATCTTATCAACGAACAATGGACGAGCCCGGCGCTCGACTTGTTCATGGCAGCGCTCAGCGACAGCGAGATTTGGAAGCCATTGTTCATCGGGCTCGGGCTCAGCGCGCTCTTTTTTGGCGGATTCAAAACCCGCGCATTCATTGTATGCCTGGTCTTATCTTTCCTGATTGCGGAGCTGTTTACAGGCATATTGAAGTCGGCGGTTGATCGCCATCGCCCCAAGCAAGTAGAAAGGGTGCGGATGGTCTATTTGCAAAAGGCGCAACCAAAATTCATGAGCTTGTTCAAGAAACCCACCATTCACTTTTCCAATCAATCCGATCGAAGCCGATCAGGGCCATCGTTTCCATCGGGACATATGACAAACAACACGGTGATTGCCGTATACTGCACGCTATTTTATCGGCGTGGCTGGCTTTACTGGATCATGGCCGCAGCCGTCGGCTACTCGCGAATTTATCTGGGTGCACATTGGCCGAGCGACGTGATTGCGACGCTGTTTTTGGCCGTCGGTGAAGCATTGCTTACGTTTGGATTGTTCGAGTTGATGTGGAGAACAGCGGCGCGAAAATGGGCGCCGAACCTTTACGCACGACATCCGAGTCTAATTGTAGGGCATGCTTCCAGCTTGCCATCTCCAAATTCGCAAGCCGGGGGCTCGCGTCACTCTCAATGAGCACGACACGCGCGGTCTGGCTTTTCGTTCTCGTGTTGACGGCGATTCGACTGTCGATGCTGGCGACGACGAATCTCGAATTCGACGAGGCGCATTACTGGATGTGGTCGGAGCGCCTCGCGCCTGCGTACTTCAGCAAAGGACCTGGCATCGCCTTTGCCATGCGCGCCAGCACTGCGGTTTTCGGCGCAAACGAGTTCGGCGTGCGCTTTTTCAGTCCAGTGCTCGCGGCGGGCACGAGCTTGCTCTTATTTTACTTTGCGCGGCGATTGTTCAGCGCGACCGCCGGTTTGTGGGCAGTCATCGCCTTGAATGTCACGCCGATCTTCAATATCGGTGCGTTCCTTATGACGATCGATGCGTTGTCGATTTTTTTCTGGTTGGCGGCCATGTTCACATTCTGGCTCGCGCTGGAAAAAAGTCCGCGTTTCTCCTGGCATTGGCCCCTCACTGGATTGCTGATTGGGCTTGGATTTCTCGCCAAATACACGAATGCATTTGAGCTGGTTTCGATTCTGCTCGTGCTCGCATTGGCTCCCCGGCTCCGACGAGAATTTGTGCGGCCCGGTTTGTATTCATTGCTCGTCATGTTCACAATTTGCACCGTCCCGCCGATTACCTGGAACGCGCAGCACGCCTGGATTACGCTGGCGCATTTGCGCTCGCGCGGGGGCGTCGAGCAGGGTTTCGGCTTCCATCCGGGCGAGATTCTTGAATTTCTCGGCCAGCATTTTCTGGCGTATTCGCCAATTCTGTTCGCCGCGCTGGCGTGGGGCGTCATTGGGAGCTGGCGACGCGTGAATCAGCAATTCAAGGTGTTGTTTCTGATGTGGTTTGGATTGCCGGTGTTCTTTTTTTACCTTCTCCTTTCGATCAACAAAAGCGCTGCGCCAAACTGGGATGGACTCGCCTTCTTCGGTTTCGGCTTACTGGCAATTTATTTCTGGTGGAAACGCGTCGAAGCGAGCGTCCTGTTGCAACTCTGCGCAGGCGTGGCGTTGTTGATCGGATTAATCATGAGCGTAATCGCGCTGAACACAGACTTGTTGCGTACCGCGGGTTACGAATTATGGCGCAGCGACCCGACCGATCGAATGCGCGGATGGAAAAGTGCGACGGACGCAGTCGAAAAAATGCGCGATGATCTGGAAGCGAAACTGGGAGAGAAATTATTTCTCATCGCCGATGCCCGCGATCGTGCCTCGGAAATTTCGTTTTATTTGCGCGACAAACGACCGGAGGGTCCGGGGCATCCGCCCGTTTACATCACCGAATCACAGGACCTGGTAAACCAGTTTTCCTTCTGGCCGCGCTACGATGAATTTGTTGAGCTAAAGCTAGGGACGCCCCACCCGGAAGGCGAAGTTTACACCGAGGAGAATGGCATCAATCCCTTTGTTGGACGCGATGCGCTCTTCATTCGAGATGGGGAAAAAGGACATGCGCCTCACAATATCCGAGCCGCCTTTCAATCGACGGAACCAGTTGGGACCATTGAAGTGCGGCGCTACGGGAAGATAGTGCGCACGTGGCAGGTGTTTCTTTGTCGAAGCTATCGCACGCTCCCGCTATGACGAATGCGGCCAACTCGCCGGCGGTTTCCGTGGTCGTGCCTCTTTTTAATGAGGAAGAGAACATGCCGATCTTACAATCCGAGCTGAGCGCAGCGCTGAGCGGCCTCGATCATGAAATTGTTTTTGTGGACGATGGATCGACTGATCGCACGGTCGAGCAAATCGCAACCGGACCGAATATTCGAGTGATTCGTTTCGAAAAAAATGCCGGGCAAAGTGCCGCGATCTATGTTGGCCTCAAGGCCGCCCGCGGCGCGACCGCAGTTCTCATCGATGGCGATTTGCAGAATGATCCCGCAGACATTCCGAGACTTCTTGCTGAGATCGCGCGTGGCGCCGATCTGGTCTGTGGCTATCGCGTGAAACGCAAGGACACACTGGTGAAGCGGCTAACGAGTTGGATTGCCAACACGGTTCGCAGCCGTTTCACGAAAGACG
>JBIOVE010000261.1:0-4945 GCA_044867565.1 Candidatus Udaeobacter sp.
CAGCCGACGCCGCAATATGGGCAAATTGAACGCGCGATTTTCGCGCCGTCCGTGCGCGCACGCATCGCCCGCGTCCTCTCTGACATCGCCTTGACACCTGTTCCATCTTTGCGTTCGAGAATCTGCCGAACAAGCGGCCATTTCAAAAGCAGTCCGGTCATGAATCGCATTTCAATCCCTTCGCATTCTGAGTCTTCGTCGGTTGTTGAAAAGGTGTCACGTCAGCGCAGACGATACCAGCTCGAAAAGGCGCTCGCATATCCTCAAAGCGCAGCGCGCAAGCGATCGAGAAAAGGTACCTGCGCCGGATTGATTTTTCGCCGCGCAACTTCTTCTGCGAAAAATTCCGCGCGATCGATCTCCGCAAACTGTTTCAATTTTCCTGAGCGCGGCGGCCATTCCATTTCGAACGTGTTCGATTTGAGTTGGAAGGACTGAGGCAAGTCGCCTTCGAATGCCCAGGCGTGCACGGTCTTGCCGCCTTTCTGTTTTATCGAGCCAAGCTCTATCCAATTTCCATGCTGCCGAATTCCAAGTTCTTCTTCAAATTCAACTTGAGCGCGTGTGAGGAAATCTTCGCCCGGAGCGGCCTCGCCTTTTGGAATTGTCCACGCACCGTCGTCTTTACGCTGAAAAAACGGACCGCCGGGATGGACGAGCAATACCTCCAAGGCGCCGCCTTTACGGCGAAACATCAACAAACCTGCGCTGACGCGACTTCGTTGAGATTTTGAGCTTTCTTGCATGGCAAAGCTTGGCACCGGCTCTGGCGTGTCACAATGAAACAGCAGGGCTAGCACGCGCGTCCCGCGTGTTGGTGAGTGACTCCTCGCGCTCCGAACCTAGCTTGGTGTGATAAGATCCTCGGTGTTAGCGAATCGAGGCAAAGATTGTTTTGGCGAGACACCGAAAGTCGAAGCTGGATTGTTGGCAACGGGCGAGACGCGCGCGGCACCCGGAGAAATCAAGCGGTAGTGTTGACCACGAAGCTTTCGGGGTTGAAGACGCGATTGTCGATTCTAAGATTACAGGGATGCGTGTCCTTGCCATCGACGCTTCTTTGCGCCACACCGGTGTCGCAATTGTCGATGCAAACAATGGCAAAGCGCGCTCTCTCTATTTCGGGACTATTCACAACGCGAGTTCGATGCGCTCCTCGTCCTGCCTGGTGGCGATTCGCGATCGGCTGATCGAATTAATTCGCGAACACGAGCCGGATTGTTGCGCGCTCGAATCGGTTATTTACGTGCAGAGTTATAAGACCGCGATAGTGCTTGGAGCGGCGCGGGGAGCTGCCATTCTCGCTGCAGCAGAGAACGGGCTGCCCATCTTTGAATACGCGCCCAATCGGATCAAACAGGCGACTGTGGGCACGGGCGCGGCTGGAAAAAATCAGGTCGCGTTCATGGTGCGTGCGCTTCTTGGTCTAACGGAAACACCGGATGCGGACGCGGCTGACGCGCTTGCAATCGGCTTGACGCATCTGCGCTCACAAGAAGCCGGGCGCCTCGGAGTTCCAGGGGCGACACAAATATGAATGGAGATCTTCGCGTGCCGTGGCTTGGCCGGATGGGATTCGCCAATGCACTCGCGTTGCAGGAAGAGATCGTGGCGAAAAAGCGAGAAGATCGTTCGTTGGCTGACGAACTGCTTTTGCTCGAGCATGATCCAGTGTACACGATTGGGCGGACGCCAGACAGATCCAGCTTGCTCGAAACGGCGCCTCTGCCGCATCCGCTTTTTTCGATCAATCGCGGCGGGCAGGCGACTTATCACGGACCTGGTCAATTGATGGGGTACCCGATTATCGATCTACGCCAGTGCGGGCAGGATTTACATCGCTATCTGCGCTGGCTCGAGCAGGTTCTCATTGAACTTCTCGCCGGATACGGAATCGCGGCGTTGCGACGCGAATCATTAACAGGAGTGTGGATCGACGATCGCAAGATCGCATCCATTGGTGTCGGTGTGCGTCATTGGATCACGATGCACGGGTTCGCGTTAAACGTGTGCGGCGATCTATCGCCTTTTAATTACATAGTCCCGTGCGGCATCGATAACGTCGCAATGACATCGATGGAGAAGGAAACGGGAACGGCATTTTCAGTTGCCGACGCTGCCAGGGCGTTTGAGAAAGTGGCTTTGAATCGGATTATCGATTTGCGCATCGCTCACGAAGCGCAAACGATTAACGTTTAGCGAAAAGACGAATGATTCCGCTCGAAGACAACGCCGGCGACATCCTTGGAAAAGCACAACGCGGCTTGCGCATTTCCGATAGTGAACTCGCAGAAAAATCCGGCATTGGCGCGGACCAGCTCCGCAAAATTCGCGACGGCAAATTCGATGAAGCAACCTTGCGCGCGATTGCACCGGCGTTGAATCTCGATGCAATTGCGCTTGTCAATCTTGCCGCGGACAAATGGAAACCGGACAAGATCGAAAATTTCCACGGCCTGGCCCAATTCAACACCGATTTTCACGATATGGCCGTCAATGCCTATCTCGTCTGGGACGCGGCGAGTCGTGCGGCTGCGGCTTTCGATACCGGCGCCGATTGCAGTGAAATGGTGCGGTTTGCGAGCCACCACAAGTTGACTGTGAATCTTATTCTCCTTACACACGCGCACGCCGATCATGTCGCGGATCTGCCGCGTCTGCGCGAAGAAACCGGCGGGCAAGTTTTTGCTCCCGCGAGCGAACCAGTTCCGGGCGCGGACTTATTCGAGGAGGGAAAGCGTTTTCAGCTGGGCGAGTTGCAGATTAACACGCGGCTGACCTGGGGTCATTCACCCGGCGGAATAACCTATGTGGTGGCCGGTCTTGTGCGCCCGATTGCGATTGTGGGCGATTCGCTTTTTGCCGGCTCCATGGGCGGCGGAAATGTTTCCTACAACGATGCGTTGCAAAATAATCTCGAGAAAATCCTAACGTTGCCGGATGAAACGATCGTTTGTCCGGGCCATGGTCCGATGACCAGCGTGGGCGAAGAGAAGACACACAACCCGTTCTTCGCGGGACGCGTCTGATGTTTGATGGTTGATGTTTGATTTAGCAGATGAAGAGCGCGGAATTGCAGCAGCGAACAAAGGGCTTTGCACTTCGAGTTCTGAAGCTCATTGAACAGCTGCCCAATACGATTGGCGGAAGAGCTCTTGCGAACCAGGTCGCCAGAAGCGCGACTTCAGTCGGTGCAAATTACCGCGCAGCGTGCCGCGCGCGGTCGCGTGCGGAGTTCGCGTCCAAGCTAGGAACAGTAGCCGAAGAAGCCGACGAGAGTCTATACTGGCTTGAGTTGATCCGAGATGGAAATTTTGTTCCGGAGAAGAAACTTGCCTCTCTCGTATCCGAAGCCGACGAACTAACGGCGATCTTCACGGCAGGTCGACGCACGTCGAGCAAAAATCAAACATCAAACCTCAAACATCAAACTTCATCCTCATGAACATCGGTTTTGTTGGCGTTGGACGCATGGGCGCAAACATGGCGCGCCATTTAAAAGATCGGCAGTTCCAGATTACGGCGGTTTACGATATAAACCGCGCGAAAGCTACATCTATTGCTGCCGAGATTGGTTGCGCGGCGAGCCAGGATTTGTCGGAAGTTACGGCAGAATCGGACGTCATCTTCACGGTAGTGACTGATGACAACGCGGTGCGGCAAATCTTTACCGGAGCTGGCGACAACTTGCTCGTAAACGCACGTGGCAAATTATTCATCAACTGCGAGACAATCTCTCCGGGGGTGGAGATCGATACTGAAAAGCTGGCGCACCAAGCCGGCGCGGAAAGTCTCGAAGCATGCATGGCCTCGAGCATCACCCAGGCACGCGACGGTAAGCTTTATCTGATGTGCGGCGGAGATGAAGCGACATTCCGCAAAGCTGAACCGATTTTGAAGGAGCTCGGTTCAGTCGTGCGCTATATCGGCAAGTCTGGCGAAGCCGCCAAGGTAAAAGCGCTGGTCAACATGGTTATGAACATCAACACGGCTGGTCTGGCCGAAGGACTCGCGCTCGGCGCCGCGCTCGGTCTTGACCTGGAAATGTTAAGAAAAGTTTTTTCGCAAACCGGAGCCGCCTCACGCGTACTCGAGACCGACGGCGAAGACATGCAGAACCGCGAGCACACCTGCTTTTTCTCCGCCGCGCACGCCGCCAAAGACAGCGGCATCGCGCTCGCGCTTGCGCGCAGCCTCGGTCTCGATCTTCCGCTCGCTCGCGCAACCAAAGAGCAATACGACCGCATGGTCGCGGAAGGCCTGGGCGAGCTCGATAAGTCGGGAATCGCCGAGCTCACGTTCAAAGATCGGTCCGCTTCGCGCCAGAAGGCATCCGATTGAAACAATCAGCTGGACCGCCCAGCTCCTTCTTTTCACACTTGGGATTAAATTCAGCGCCAAAATGAGAAGGAGCTGCCCGGCTTAAGCCGGGTTTGGCGCCATAAACATTCCGGCAATCGCGTGTGAACGACTCGTGCTCCTGCTCTGAAGCTACCCACTCCCAGAGGTAAAAGCGTTGAAATTGAGCCGAAGCAAATCTCAGACGGGGCGAACATCTTGCGGGTCACAGCGGGCCGTGACAACAATCCGGCTGTCGGTGACTTGAACTTGGAGCGGAAACAGTGCGCCGCCCGCGCAGGGTCCGCCGGCGCATTTGCCGGTGTCCGGTTCGTAAAGGGAGCCGTGAGTTCCGCAGATCAGAAATCGGCGGTCGTCGTCGAAGAACTCGTTCGGCCACCAATCGAGCGGGGTTCCCGCATGGATGCAATAGTTGACATAGGCGTAGTAGCGCCCGCCAAAGTTCACCACGAAGCCTTCGACAAGCCGGTCGCGCCAGAGAATGTGAAATTTCGCGGAGCGGCCGAGCGGGATTTCGCCCAGCGGCGCGGACCAGACGCCTGGGTGAGCCATTGGATCACCAGTAATCCCGATCGGTTTCATCGCG
>JBIOVE010000262.1:0-2044 GCA_044867565.1 Candidatus Udaeobacter sp.
GCAGAGATGTCCCTACCTGTTAAAATATCAGTAGCGGACGCGGACGAGAAATAGTCCTTCGGCGGGTGCGGCGAAACGCGGCAACCCCGCTTGAGCGAAGGTCAGCCGATCGGTCAAATCCTCAACGCGCCACTTACCGAGCGCGCATTTGACGAGCGAGCCAACGATTAATCGGACCATCTTGTAGAGGAAACCATCACCATCGAAGTCGATCGTCACACAAGGACCGTTGCAGCGCACCCGCACAGAATAGATTGTCCGAATCGTGCTCTTCTCCTGCTCGCCCCGGGACGAGTCCGTGTCGCCGCGGCGACCGGACTTACCGCGATTCGCGGCGAAGCCGGCAAAATCATGAGTGCCAACGAAACATTTGGCCGCCATCCTCAGAACTTCGAGATCAAACGATCGCGCGACATGCCAGGCTCGGCGATATTCGAATGGCGGTAGCACTGAAGCAGACCAAATTCTGTAGCGATAGATTTTTCCTTTTGCGGAACGGCGCGCGTGAAACTTCTTTGACACATATCGGCATCGGAGCACGCGAATGCTTGGAGGCAGCAGTGCGTTGAGCGCTGCTGTCCAACGCGCGCCTGATAAACGGCCGTCGGCAAGATCGACATGCGCGCATTGCGCGAGGGCGTGTACGCCAGCATCCGTTCGTCCAGCGCCGTGAATACGAACAGGCTTGCCGCCGATGCGCTCAAACGCGCGCTCGAGATGATCCTGGATCGTGTTGCGATGGGTTTGACTTTGCCAGCCCGCAAATCCTGTCCCGTCGTAGGCGACAATCAATTTCAGCCGGCGCGACATCCTGATTTAGTGGATTAGTGATCGGTGAAAAGTGATTGGTAAGAAATAATCTTCACTGCGCCGCGCTTTACTGATCACTAATCACATGCCCTCATCATGTGCCGCGTGTTGCCGTCGATCAAGATAGCCCTGCAAAATCATCTGAGCCGCTACTTGATCTACATAGGCGCGGGTCTGGCGTGTTTTCTTTCCCGCGTCACGCAACGCTCGGTGCGCCGCAACCGTGGTTAGCCGTTCGTCCCAGGTGACGATCGCGCAGGGAAGATTTGCTCGCAGCCTTTCGACGAACTGTAGCGTCTCGGTTGCAGCGATGCCGATCTGGCCATTCATCTGACGCGGGATTCCCACTACGACGTGATCGACTTTCTTGTCACGAACAATCTCCGCCACCCGCGATGCCGCCCGCTCCGCTGGAATTGTCTCCAGTGGATGCGCCAGCAATTGCAATTCATCGGAGATGGCCACTCCGATGCGCGCGCGGCCGAAATCAAGAGCCAGGATCGGATTCATTGCCCGGTCAGATCATTGCAGTTCCGGCGGGAGTTTACCGATCAAGCTCTTGATGTTCTCTGCCTGGTGACGGTGACAAACCAAAACCGCGTCGGCGGTTCGCACGACAATGAGGTTGTGGACTCCAAGCAAAGCGATCGTTGTTCCGTCCTCGTCAAAAACGATGTTATTGGTGGAATCCACAGCAGTGACGGCGCAGTTCGCAGCGTTTCTCTGTTCGTCGTTCTTGAAATAATTCGCTAACGCTCTCCAGCTTCCAATATCGTCCCAATCGAATGTGGCTTCCACCACGAGGACGCGGTCCGCCTTCTCCATGATCGCGTAATCGAACGAGATTCGCGGCAATTTGCTGAAGCGTTCGCGCAAAACCTTGTCGAACTTTCCGGGAGCGCGAAGCTGTGAAATGAAGTCCGCCAGCTCCGGCGCATGGCGGTTAAATTCACTCAGGACCGTGGGAACCGACCAGACAAACATTCCTGCGTTCCAGCGAAAATTTCCTTTTCGCAAAAATGATTCAGCCAGATCCGGGTTTGGTTTTTCTCGAAAGCGCAGGACTCGATGAATCGTGTTTTTATCGTTGCTTGTTCGCAAACGGACCGGCTTGCCATGCTCAATGTAACCGAAGCCAGGACACGCCCAAGTCGGTTTGATCCCGATCGTCACAAGCTCGCCAGTCTCCTCCGCCGCACTCGCGGCCAGCGTCAAAGTTTCCTGAAAGGCTGTT
>JBIOVE010000263.1:0-3312 GCA_044867565.1 Candidatus Udaeobacter sp.
TCCCCGCAATCGATCGATTTTCTTTGGGCGGCCATTATAACCTCCAGTTGATTAACTCTTCTTTAACTCAGCCAAATCCTTCAGCACCTCTTCACTGTGCTCTGCTGGTTTCACGCCGGTATAAACCTTGGCGATCTCACCTTGGGGGTTAATGATGAAAGTATTGCGCGCCGCGAGCTTTTCTCCCTTGTAATCCATCACCGATCCATACTCGGTCGAGACTCTCGCATCGGGATCGGCCAGCAATTTGAAATTGAGTCCTTCCTTCGCACAGAAATCCCTATGCGATTGTGCAGTATCGACGCTGACGCCGAGAACGACTGCTCCTGCTCCCTCGTAATTGGAGAGGTCGCGCTGAAAATTCTTCGCCTCCAATGTGCAACCGCTGGTGAAATCTTTCGGATAAAAATAAAGCACGACCCATTTGCCTCGAAAATCTTTCAAGCTCACCTGGCTCCCATCGCTGGTCGTCAAACTGAAATCGGGCGCCGGCGTTCCTGCGGCAGGTTGCTTTTGCGTCTCGGCTGCTTGCATGAAGGTCAGTGTAATCAGGCCAGCAATTGTCGATAAGAATATTTTGTTCATTTTCGCGTCTCCAATCTTTCGGGAAGGTATCCGTGATCGAATTGCGATCAAAAGGAAGATGATCTCGCAAATCTGGACGATTGGACACTCGACACGGACGATGGACATCTTCATTTCGTTGCTGGAAGAGAACGGAATCAAGTTGGTTGCCGATGTCCGAAGCTTGCCGGGCTCGAAGCGCTATCCGCAGTTCAACAAAGAGGCGCTCGCCAAATCGCTGAGAAAGTGCGGAATTCGTTATGAGCATTTTCCCGAACTTGGCGGACGACGAAAACCCGGACCAGATTCGCGCAATGTCGCCTGGCGAAACGCTTCCTTCCGCGGCTACGCCGACTACATGGAGGCGAAAGAATTTCGCAAAGGCATCGAGCGCCTGATCGATCTGGCGAACGAAGCCGGTCCGGTCGCGATCATGTGTGCGGAAGCCGTTTGGTGGCGTTGTCATCGCGCGCTGATTTCCGATTACCTGAAAGCGCGCGGTATCGAAGTCATGCACATTATTGATGTGACCAGAAGCGAACCGCATCCATACACGTCAGCGGCACGAATTGTCGGCGACACGCTGAGTTACGCGAACGAATAGAGATCGCCTAATTTGCGCGAATCTACGCGATTGAATATTCTCCACGTTTGGTTAATGCCGGCGAGGTTCACGCCATGTGCGGTGTGCAACATAAGCTGGCACTGGCGGCGCGAGCTTCTCTCGTTCCATCATTCTTTCAGCCAGCCAGTGAAACCATTCGGAACCTGTCTCGCGGTTTTGCTCGCGACGCCATTGCTCGGCCCAAACCTCAAGCTTCTTCCAAGAGAGAAGGATGGGACCGCTAAAGAAATCATCGATCAGATCAAGAGTGAGTTCGCGGCGAAATAGCAATAGACCAATGCTTTCCCAAGTCAGCGAAACCAGGTAGACCGCGTCTTCCCCTTCCGGTCCCAGCACTTCGCGTATTTTTTGAGCGTCCGCCCCATCTGGCAACGAAAGCACGCGGCGCAGCGCACTGGTAAAAGCCGGGCTTTGGAATGATCTCACCAGCTCGAGCATCGCGTCTCGTTTTCTCCGCTGGCGGTAATACCTGATCTGAGCGCCCGCAAAGATGACACCCGCCGTCACCGCGAACGCGTTAATGAGGTTTGCAAGGGTCGAGACGTCCACGTCAGCGAGGATCGGTCACACGCCCGAGGAAAAGGCAAACGCCGCTCGGGACGTGCTGGATTGCGTAGATGAATGGCCGATCGATTTTCACTTCGACCGGCGACAGGCGTTGCATCGAGGCGGTCGCACGCATCATGACGACAGCCGTCGCTGCTGCTGCCTCGGTTCCTTTCTCGTCCACGGCGATAAAGGTTTTGTGAAAGATCTGCGAGATATAGAGATAATCGTTCGGTTTTCGCGGCGCCATCCGGTCAAAGTTAGCGCTTCCGCGCGGTTGATCGAATGCCGTCTTCATCCCGAGTGCCTCGAATTGTTTTGCTAACGCTATCGTCGGTGGCTCGATTTTGAACTTTGGCAGATGCAGATCGACCTCGCGCGTTTCGAGCCTTGTGCATTCCGCCAACATCTCGCTGGTTAGCTTCGATTCGAGCGCGTGCAGACCATTTACGTCGTCGGGAAGAAGGACGAGGAATTGGAGATCATTGCCGGTGTAGGGGAGGCTCACCGCCGTGAATCCGTCGCGCTTCGCGTAACCAAGATGAGGATCCAATTTCCGCATCATCGGAACATCGACAGGCGCGCCGCCGCGAATGTGAAACGGCTCCGGCTTCGTTGTCTTCTCGGAGAATGGATCAGCCCATGGCGCCTTTAGATAAAGTGCATTCGCCAGGACAAGTCGCGTTGTCTCGTCAAGCGCACCAGCGGGAATCAGATCGCGGATCCGATTACGGGTTTGGTCGGCGACCCATTTATTGATGTGCTGCGTGGCTTCGGAGGCATCGGCAATGAAATCGATTGGCTCAAACGCCGCGCCGTAATTTTGTTTCACAAGCGCCAGAAACGACTCGCGAAAGTCGTACCCCTTTTGCGCAAAGAGCCGATTGGCGATACTCAGCGTAATCGGTTCGCTTGGGCCGCCGAATCTTTTGGATTCTTTTACGAGTTCCGTCGTTTTCACGCTCATTTCTTCGAGCGAATGCTGGAGCGAAGCGAATGACGCCGGCACTGCATCGCCAACGCTTGGAAAATGCAGGACGCGCGCCATCTCTGTGCGGGTCTCGCCGTCCGCGCCGGCGAAGGTCATGGCCAGGGCGCTTTCGATCGAATAAGGCGAAACGCAGAGATTCTCGTTGCCTGCGGCAAGTTGCCGGTGAAGATCGACCGCGAGTTGATTCGTGGCGTTCGCCGCCAAATCGTAGCCTGTTGCGCCATATGACATGGCAGCGAGTAACGCGCCGAACACGTGCAAGATCAAAAACCATTTCATACGAATGATGAAACACCGGAATTGAAGTTGTCGCGATGCGAAAAAATTTGGAAGAATCATCGCGCGAGTGAAGGATCCACTTCTGTGATCTCGACCGAAGTGGAGAGATCTCTTAGCGTTCTCTGTGAATCGTACCTAATCAGATAATATTGATCCCGCAGCAGCGGGAGACTCCGCTCGGAATGACAAAGAAACCCCAGCGCAAGCCGAATTTGATCATCTTTTTGCCGGATCAGCAAAGAGCCGATACGATTGCTTGTTACGGAGGCAAGAAAGCCTGGACGCCCAATCTAAATAAACTTGCTTC
>JBIOVE010000264.1:0-7177 GCA_044867565.1 Candidatus Udaeobacter sp.
CTGTCGCTGCCTTCGTTGCGTTTTACTTCGAAATCGAGCAATTCGATTCCGATTGGCAGCGGAATGATTTTCCAGCCGTAAGCGATCATGGTTTGCATAGGTGAAGTTCGCCCCGGCGAATCCGTCCTTTGGCGGATTGGGACCATGATCTGCCAGCCGGCCGGAACCCACTGCTCAAATGTTTCTTCATTTTGTTGAATGTGAACGCGGACGCCATCGGGCAAATCGGCCGTGGAAGCAGATGTCGCCGTGTTCTCGGGTTTCGGAGGCGCGAAGTCCATCCACGGCTCGGCATGCGGCATCATCTTGTCGATATTGAGTTGCCAGTCGGCCCAACCGGTTGCGAGCGGGTTTTTGATGTCGATCTTGCCGGATGAGTTGCCAGCTTTGCGCGAAACGAGCTCGTAAGTGATTGCGCCATCATCCGCGACAAAGAGCGTGAGGTGATTTGGCGCTTCGCTGCTGGGCGCAGGCATCGTCGGCGGCCCGCCTGTGGCCGGCATTTCCGTATCGCTGTGTGGATTCGGCGTGGTTTCCGCAGCAGGAATTCCTTTGCCGCGAATTGTAACAAGCACTGCGGGATTATTCGGCTGATCGCTCAGCGAACTCGGTTTGCCATCCCGGATCCGAAAGTCAGGCCAGTATTCGTTGACCTTGAGTGTGAACGGCGTACCGCCGACTGCCATGTCGCGTCCAAGATTTTCTGCAACATCGAAGCTGGTTTCTTTCTCGCCTAACAAAATCAAAACGCGCCCTTTGTTTCCTCCTTGCGGCTGTTCCAAGCGCACTTTTGCGCCGGTGCTTCCGCCCTTTCGAACGCGGCCGATCTGTTCGTCGGGCGCTTTGCTGAATGCAAAAATCGATTCCTCAAGATCCGTCATTCCGAGCGAAGTCGAGGAATCCCGTTGCGGAACCTCGGAGGCGACTTCGTCGAGCTCTCTCGACTTCGCTACGCTACGCTCGGGATGACTCTGCGCCGCGGTGCCGCGCTTCAATTCGATATTCGCGAGGCCCATCGAGAAATTTCCATGCTGCAGATCATCGGCCAGCAACCAGCTTTCCAGACGCTGGTTCATCATGGCGGTAGCAATCGTGAAATGCAGCGCCGGCGCGCCGCCGTCGCTCAGGGGTTTCGGATTTAACTTTCCCTCAACCGCTGGCGCGTAATCGACAATCTGCAGGCGTGCGCCGCTGGCGAGCACCCCGAGGTTGCGCGGACGCTGCGGGCTTGGCGGATGACTTAAAAACTCTACGGGATAGCCCTTTACGATTCCATCGACATCGTGGACGCGAAGCTGGCGTTGATCGACTAGGAGGCGATTTGTTGGCGGGTCGCCTTTGAAGAGTGTGATGGTTCCTTCGACTCCCCAAATCCTGCCAATGAGCGACCCTACCAGCAGCGTGATAATCCCGAGATGCGTGATGAGAAACGCGAGATGGTGTTTGCGCCAGGGCCAGCGTGAGAGAGCCGAGGCCGCAAGGTTCGCGCCGAGCAAAACAAGCCAGAGATTGAACCACGGCGCGCCGTAAATATAGGCGCGCGCGACTTTCGCATCGAAGCTCGACTCGTAGATCGTGCCTGCGATCGCAGCGATGATAAGCACCGCGAGCAAAACGACCGCGAGCTTAAGCGACGCAAAAAATTCGAAGATCGGATTCTGTTGCCAGGCTGGTTGCTCGGATGAATTCGAATTCGCCATGCGAAGATCGACACCTTCCGCGAGGATAATGTTGCATTCAAGGTGGATCGACCCGCTCCCCTGGAGCGCCTCCGCTCGGCTACAGCGCACCGGAGAGACGTCCGCCATCACGTGGGAGACTCCCGACGATGGACGTTTTAGCGCATAGACTTGACGCTGGCCAAGCGGTTTTCGATTGTCGCACCGATGACCAATGAGCCGATAGCAACAATTCCGGTCGAGGGCGGACGAGTCGCGTACCGCCGTTTTGGTAGCGGCCAACCGCTTGTAATGCTCAACGGGCTGGCTGCGACGAGCGCCGATTGGGATCCATCGTTCATCGATCGACTCGCGTCTGCCAACGAGCTTATCCTCCTCGACAACCGCGGCATCGGCGCTTCCACAGACAACGGAGCGCCATTCGATATTGCCCAACTCGCCGACGACACTGCGCAGGTGATCGAGGCGCTCGAGTTTGAGCGTGCAAGCGTGCTGGGATGGTCACTGGGCGGATTCGTCGCCCAGACTCTCACGTTGGATCACCCTACCCGCGTTGACAAACTCATCCTGCTCTCCACCGATCCCGGAGGTCCTGATGTGGAACTCGCCTCACCCGCTGTCCGGTCGCAACTCACCGACATGTCTGGCACGCCGCATGAGCAGGCGCGGCGACTGCTCTCCATTTTGTTTCCCGGCGATCTCGCCGAGTCTATTTACCGCGAGTTCGGCGACATCGTGGCGGCCGCACGCGCGAAGCTCTCTCCTGACCTCGTTTACCGGCAGGCCGAGGCGATGGACGCGTGGCACCGCAATGGCGCTGGCGACCGGCTCCGGGCGCTAAGCATGCCCACGCTCGTGGGCACTGGTATTCAGGACATCGTAATCCCCGCCTCAAACGCATTGGCACTTGTCAATGCGATTCCGGGCGCCTGGCTTGCCCAATTTACGGGCGGCGGCCACGCCTTCATGGCGCAGTATCCACGCCCGCTCACGGATCTCATCAATGGGTTTCTCGTCCTTTGAGAGAGACCCGTTTCCCGTCCAGTCCCAGCACGACCTCAGACGCTCAACGCGTCCACGCCTTCCAGCGTTTGCGGATCGGTTTTGCGTAGCGATCGACGTCCATCTTTTTCAGCTGTCTGACGCCATCTTTCATTGCTTCGGCCGAGCTTTCATATTTTTCTCTCGCCGATTTGAACAACGGCCAGAGAAAAGGCAACGAGAGAAGACCCCAGTTCAGATTTCCAAGCGGAGACTTCACCTCAATTTCTGCCTTTTCTTCGCTACTGGAAGCGTAGCGGATCGCCAAACCAATGGCGATTCCAAGCCCCAGTGCGCCGAGAATGGTCGGCATGGGATTTTCGCGCACGAAATATTCCGTGCGATCGCGCGCGCGGCCCGCTTTCTCCTTGGTTTCATCCCACGTGTGGCTCATCGCCGTGGAGATTTTCTTTGATGCTCGACGAAACTGCTCACGCCCACCCGAGCCCATTTCTCCTTCCTGCGACTGGAGCGGCGTCGGGAGCGATTCGTCCCTCGTAAGATCGTTTTCGTTCGGATTAATCATACAAAGGAATCGTAAATGACGGTTTGATTGCGTCTCTCAACTCGCGAAAGTCCGCCAATCGGACGGACTCGTCCCGTGGCGCGCTTTCGGAGTCAAATTGCTGCGCTCTTCACGTCCGCTGGCAGGTCGATTCGCGAACCATTGTAAGGCGAAGCAGCAAATGGCTGCCGCTGGAGCGGTTGCTGGAGCTGCGGTGGTGCACATGGAGTGGCAAGGGCTATGAATCCAACAACTGAAGAAGAAAAATATTGGCGCGAACAACACGAAAAGCAGCCGTTCGTCAAACCCGGTTACACTTACGAACATTACGCGCCGGCGTATCGCACGGGCTACGAAGGTTTCCACAAATATCCGGGCAAACCGTACGAAGAAATCGAAAGCGATTTGGCACTCGACTACGAACGCAATAAAGCGGAATCGGCCCTACCGTGGGACCATGCCCGACATGCCGTGCATGCGGCGTGGGCCAAGCTGAGTCACGACATAGGGCCGCGCGATCCAGACCGCGGGATTCGCAGCGGCTTTTGATTCATGTAGCGGCCCCGAAAACATTCGGGGCTGACGAGAAATAATGCGACGCTCACAGAGGGCCGCTACAGTAATTGGCGATACGCCTGGTAAAGATCTTCGCTCCAAAGAACGAAGATTACGTTTTCGATCTCATCGGTGGTCGCAAGGAACTCGCGAGTTGTTTTCAAAGCGATCTGCGCTGCTTCCCGAATCGGATAGCGGTATGCGCCGCAACTGATCGCCGGAAAGGCAATCGACTTGATTCCGTTTTCGACCGCGAGCTGCAATGAATTCCGGTAGCAATTCGCCAACGTTTCAGCTTCGCCCCTTTTCCCGCCGGCCCAGACCGGGCCGACTGTATGAATGACAAAGTGAGCGGGCAATCGGTAGCCCTGCGTCAATTTTGCTTCGCCGGGCTCGCAACGGCGGAGCGTTCGGCATTCCGCGAGCAACTCGGGTCCGGCAGCGCGATGAATCGCGCCATCGACTCCGCCGCCGCCGAGCAGGGTCGCGTTCGCAGCGTTCACGATGGCGTCAACGTCGAGCTTCGTGATATCGCCGCGGATGATGTCGATTCTTCGATTCTGCTCAAGAGAAGCCTTGACTGCGGGAGGTTTCACTTCACGGGGCGAGTCGTTCGATCAACCATTTATTATCGGCCTGTCGCGTGTAACGAAAGCGATCGTGCAAGCGATTCGGGCGTCCCTGCCAGAATTCCATCACGTCTGGTTTCACTCGATAACCGCCCCAATGTGGCGGTAGCGGAATGGGCTTGTCGCCGAAGCGTTCTGTCATCTCTGCCATCCGCGCGTCTAGTACGCGCCGTCCGTCGAGCACTTCGCTCTGACGCGAGGCCCAGGCGCTCAGTTGGCTGCCGACCGGACGCGAATGAAAATAGATTTGCGATTCTTCACGCGACGTTTTTTCCGCTTTCCCGCCAATGCGGATTTGCCGGTCCAGTTCGATCCAATAAAACGTCATCGCCACGTAGGGATTAGCCTCAAGCTGCTTTCCCTT
The DNA here is from genome assembly GCA_044867565.1 of Candidatus Udaeobacter sp. GTDB lineage: Bacteria > Verrucomicrobiota > Verrucomicrobiia > Chthoniobacterales > UBA10450 > Udaeobacter. The sequence goes on from JBIOVE010000264.1 coordinate 4,774, forward strand.
TTCGCTTTCATAGTTCGTAAAAAACACGAACCCGTCCTGGTCGAAGCCTTTCAACAGAACAATCCGCACCGACGGTTTGGCGTCGGGGCCGGTGGTGGCGAGGCTCATCGCATTGACGTCGCGAATACCGGCCTCGATCGCGGCGGTGAACCAATTTCCAAATTGTTTGATTGGGTCCGGGTCGAGATCAGAACGCCGCAAGCCTTGTGCGACGTGCTCGTAACGCGAAGCTGCAGGATCTCGTGGAGTCTCCATCATGGGAAGAACACTCGCGCACCATATTGCGCAGCAAGGAAATTGTCGATTCCGCGACCTAAGCTCGGATAGCTCACGGTGCCGCCGCAGCTACAGACGACACAGGGGCCTCTCGAGCTGGCGCTGCTATTTGACGCAGCTTCTCGATAACTTTCGGCACGATTTCAATGGCGCGATCGATCTGCGCGTCGGTGTTGAACCGGCCGAAAGAAAAGCGCAGACTGCGCCGCGCGCCATCCCCTCTCGGATCCATCGCGCGCAGCACATGCGAAGCTTCCTGCGAACCTGTGCGACAGGCCGATCCGGCCGAGCAGCAAATTCGATGTCGATCCAGTAACAGGAGGGCCGCTGGAGACTCGATTCCTTCAAATGAAAAACTTGACGTGTTTGGGATTCGGGCGGCGCCGGCGCCATTGACTGATGCTCCACTCACCGTTTCGAGGATCGTTTTTTCAAACCGGTCGCGCATGGAACGAACGTCTGCTTTTTCTTCCAACAGATATTCGGCGGCGCGCTCGGCCGCTTTACCCAGACCGACAATCGATGCGACGTTTTCCGTCCCACCCCGGCGCCCATTTTCCTGGCCTCCGCCAGCGATCAAGGGGTGAAAGCGCGTTCGCCGATTGACATAAAGTGCGCCCACGCCTTTCGGTCCATGAAATTTGTGCGCAGAAAGGGAAAGGAAATTGATCGCCGTATCGCGCAGGCGGATCGGGATTTTCCCGGTCGCTTGCACGGCGTCAGTGTGAAAGAGCACGCCTTTCTCGCGACATATCTCCGCGATTTTCTCGACCGGAAACAAGACACCGGTCTCGTTATTTGCCCACATCATCGAAACGAGGACGGTCTTTGGGCGAATCGCTGCCTCCAATTCGCCAAGATCGACATTGCCATGTCGATCCACGCCAAGAAATGTCACCTCATACTCTCGTTTTGCGAGATCCTGGCAAGGGCGCAGCACCGCGCTGTGTTCGACAGCGCTCGTAACTACATGTTTGCCGCGCGGTTCAAACTGGAGCGCTGAGTTGATCACCGTGTTGTTCGATTCCGTGCCACCACTCGTGAAAACAATTTCCGACGGTTCGCATCCGAGCAGTGCCGCCAGCCGCTCACGGGCGAGATCGATAGCTTTTCGGGCCTTCGCGGCAAAGGCATAGCCTCCCGAAGGGTTGCCGTAGCACGTCGTCAAAAACGGCAGCATCTCCTCGAACACGGCCGGATCGAGCTGCGTCGTGGCATTGTTATCGAGGTAAATGATCTCGTCGTGGGCTGTCATCCTTGAACACAAACATTGAGACAGATCACACGCTCTGAACAGCTTTTTGTTGTGGCGCTCGCCGCGGCGAGCGAACATCAATACAGCAAGTTGGAAACTTGGCCCAGTTCCAGCTAATCTCTCGCGCATGACTTCAATTTGGGAGCTGGCGAATCCGCAGTTGCGCGAGCTCGCTGTTTACGAACCGGGAAAACCGATCCAGGAAACGGCGCGTGAACTCGGCGTAGAGCCAGGCGCGATCATCAAGTTGGCTTCAAACGAGAATCCACTTGGCCCGTCTCCAAAAGCGATTCAAGCAATACGCGCCGCGGCGGAAAACGCGCACCTGTATCCCGATGGCGGCGGATTTTACTTGCGCAAGGCAATCGCGGCCAGACTCGGCCTCGCTCTGGAGAATATTATTTTAGGTAACGGCTCGAACGAAGTGCTCGAATTTCTCGGCCATGCGTTTCTTAATCTCGATGATGACGTGATCACGTCTGAGTATGCCTTTATCGTCTATAAATTGATCGCGACATCTTTCGGCGCGCGCACAATTGAAACGCCGAGCCCGGATTATCAGCAGCACCTCGAGGCGATGCTGGATGCGATTACGCCGAAAACCCGGCTTATTTTCATTCCCAATCCCAATAATCCAACCGGCACGTTGATTTCGCAGCGCAAAATCGACCGTTTCATGTCGCGCGTCCCGAAAAACATCATCGTTGTTTTTGACGAAGCCTATTTTGAGTTCCTCGATGATCCGCCCGAAACCCTTCAATACGTTCGCGAAGGCCGGAATGTTGTCGTTCTGCGCACATTTTCGAAGATTCACGGGCTGGCTGGCCTGCGCATCGGCTACGGCGTCGCCCGGCCCGACTTGATCGAAGTCCT
>JBIOVE010000265.1:0-14164 GCA_044867565.1 Candidatus Udaeobacter sp.
TTAAGAGCGACATGTTTTATCCTTACGGTTTCGGCGGTTCCAGTTGGCTGCTTTATATCGGCGTGCCATTAATCATCGGTCTCTGGGCGCAGTTTCGGGTGAGCAGCGCGTTTCGAAAATGGGGCGAGGTGCGCGCTGCCTCAAACATCACGGGCGCGGAGTGCGCCCGCGAGATATTGCAGGCGGCCCAAATCCACGATGTCGATGTTGTCGAGACGAACGATTTTCTCGGCGATCATTACGATCCGAGGGACAAGAAACTGCATTTGTCGAGCAACGTTTATCACACGCCTTCAGTCGCCGCGCTCGGCATCGCCGCGCACGAAACCGGTCATGCCATTCAGCACGCCAAAGCGTATGCGCCCCTCAAGGCCCGAATGGCCATTGTGCCGGTGACAATGATCGCGTCGCAAATGCTGCCCTTTGTAATTATCGGCGGGCTGTTTTTTCACCTCACCGGGCTGATTACGCTCGGCATTTACTGCTATGCGATTCTGCTTGTCTTCCAGCTGATCACGTTGCCGGTGGAGTTTGACGCCTCGCGCCGTGCGAAAATCATTTTGCAGCAAATGGGGATCGTGCAGCCGGGTGGCGAAGTTGCCGGTGTGAACAAAGTGCTGAACGCTGCCGCGCTCACTTATGTGGCAGCATTTATCGCGGCGCTGGGCAATTTGCTCTGGCTGCTGTCAATCCGCGATCGGCGCTAATCGATCGCGCCATTGAAGAAGATGAATCCTTCGGTCGCCTTGCCTGCTCGCCGGATTTCCGATTTGTTATCGTCCGGCCTCGACGCTCGTGCTAAGTCTAAGCGTCAGGCAATGGACCAGCCGAGAACCGACGAAGATCAGCAGTTGGTAGCGCGCACGCAATCAGGTGACGCCAGCGCGTTCGATCAACTCGTCATCAAATACACGCCGCGCCTTTACGGCCTGGTTTACAACATGACCTCAAATCACGAGGACACGAACGATCTTTTGCAGGACATTTTCTCCAAAGCTTACAAGGCGATTCGCGGATTTCGTGGCAAATCGTCCTTTTACACCTGGGTCCATTCGATCGCGGTGAACATGACGCTGAATTTTCTCAAGAAGCGCGGCCGGCGTTTTCAACTAAGCCTGGATGACGTCGATGCCAGCATTCAAAACGATAAGGAATTCATGGAATTGACCGCGACCAGCAGTCCAGTGCGGGAAGCGGACCTGTCTGAACTGCAGCGAAGATTGAACGAGGCCATGATGAAATTGTCTGATGAACACAGAGCCGTGGTCACCATGTTTCATATCCAGGGGATGCCCCACGCAGAGATCAGTAAAATCTTGCGTGTCTCGGAGGGAACGGTACGTTCGAGGCTCTTCTACGCGAATCGGCAATTGCAAAATTATCTGGACGAATTCAGAAAAAACCCTGTTTCTTAACCGGCGCTGCAATGGACGAATTTAACGACAACGAAATCGCGAGGCTGCTTCGGTTAAAGCGCTACGAGCAACCGCCGCCTGGTTATTTCGAAAACTTCCTCCACGAGTTTCATCGCCGGCAGCGCGATGAATTGCTCCGTCAACCGCTTTGGCGGATCTGCTGGGAACGCGCTCACAGCTTCATGTTCCGATTGGATGTTCGGTCCCTCGCCTCGTATCCTGTCGCCGTTGCAGCCGTCTTGGTCTGCGCCGCAGTCATTTCATTGAAGATTTATCAGGAACCGCAGACCGCCAACGTCGCTTTCCAAGGTCCACCGGCGTTATCTGCACCGGCCAATGTTGAAGGCGAATGGACGCTTGCATCTCCGGTAGCCACGCGGATTTTCAGGACGCAACCGCTCCGTAGTTTTGATGAACGCGCCCAGACTCACCGGGCTGCCCCGCCCCGCTACGTGCTCGATAGCGTCCCCGTGAGTTATGAGTCGACTTTCCGATTTTAGGCGTCCGGCGGCTGCCGGAGAATTTCATTTCCGGGTTCAGGTTGCGTCGATCTGCAGACTCTGTCTCGCGCTGGGTCTTTCCTTTGCGACGATTCCTCTCGTTTACGCACAAGAACAACCGGCCACTGCAATTAGCCACCAGGTTAAAGAGATCTTTGAGCGCGTGGCCAAAGCAGTAGTCAAGATTCACGGGGTCGACGAGCACAGCGAAATTTCGGGCACCGGATTTTTCATCGATCCTACAGGCACGCTTTACACCGCGTACACAGTCGGGGGTGAAGCGGGCAATTTCACGATTGAATTTAACGGAAAGAAATATCCAGCACGTCAGGTTTTGGCAGACGTCCGCAGCGGGACGGCCATGTTGAAAATAGATGCCGCCACTCCGGCGTTGCCGATTGGAAAATCCGAGGAGCTGCAAGTGGCAACGCCTGTCGTGTCGATTGGTTATCCCTTGGATTTGCCCCAAACACCGAATTTCGGAATGGTCGCCGGATTTGATAGGAAATATCTCGGCCGCTATTTTTCGACCACTCACGTGCGTCTCAATCTGCCCACACAGCGCGGAGAGGCCGGCGCACCGCTCTTGAACATGAAAGGCGAAGTGGTTGGTATCGTGGTGAGCAGTCTTGAAAACAACTCGGCCTGTTACGCCGTTCCGATCGAAGCGCCAGAAAAAATCCGCAGCGATTTCGTCCGTTTCGGCGAGGCCAGGCACGGCTGGGTTGGGATCAATGTTTCTGAGGCGCCCGCGCCGGTGGAAGGTTCACGAGCGGAAATGACGCAGATCATGGAGGGCACGCCGGCAGCCAGTTCTGGGATAAGACCTGGCGACATTCTATTACAAGTGGGACGAACCAAAGTGACTCAACCAGAAGATGTGTTGGATGCATCGTTCTTCATTACCGCCGGCGATACCGTCCCGATCACCGTGGTACGGGGGGACAAAAAGCTCACTTTTAATGTGCTGGCCGAACTTCATCCGGCTAGCGAGCGTGGGCCGTTAATTGCCTCGCCCACCATGAATCAGGCCATTCCGCTCAAACTCGAGTCCGAGGCGCAGCGCACGCCGTAGGGAGGAGTGGTCTCTAGTTGAGAGTTGATAGTCGATAGTCTCCGCCGCAGTGCGCCTGCGATTACAAAGGAATCTCTCAACTCTCAACTGAAAACATTTTTCGAAACTTCGCTTCGTCGAGAACGCGAACGCCGAGTTCTTTCGCTTTGTCGAATTTGCTGCCCGGCTCCGCGCCCGCCAGCACGTAATCCGTCTTCCTGCTCACGCTGCTGGTCACGTGCCCACCGAGCGCTTCGATTTTCTCGGTGGCTTCCTCCCGTGTCATCGAGGGTAGCGTTCCGGTAAGAACAAAAGTTTTTCCCGTCAGCGGCAACTCCTCTGCTTTTTTCGCCGAAACTTTTTCGCTCTTCGGCTGAATCCGCGATTGCTTTAGCCGTTGCAGAATTTTCGTGCCGGTCGGTGATGCGAAGAAATCGATGACGCTTCGTGCGACCACCGGACCCACCTCGGTGACAATGCCGTGCTCCTTTTCAGCTTTGCTTTTTGATCGCTTCGCGAATCCAGCTTCGATTAGCCGTTCGGCGATTTCCTTAACTTCGTGTTTTTGTTCCCGCCTTTCGTGATAATCCAAAATGTCGCGGAGCAGTTGCGAATGTGCTGTGCCCTCGATGGTATCGTGAAAACGAGCGAGCTGTGTTGCCGTGGTTTTGCCGACATCGGGAATGGCCAGAGCGAAAAGCCAGCGCGAAAGAGGCAAAGTTCTCGCGCGCTCGATCGCGTGAATGGCCTTGGTTGCATTTTTCTCGCCGAAAATGCGCGGCGCTTCTTCCGTACCAAGATTCAGTTTGGCGAGTTGGTCGGTCTTTAGTTCAAACAGATCAAGCGGCTCACGCACCAGCCCGCGCTCGACTAGCTTGTCCGCCACAATGCCGCCAACGCTTTCGATGTCGAGCGCGCCGCGCGCCGCGAAGAATTCCACGCGTCGCGTTGTTTGCGCAGGGCACTGAAGATTTTCGCAGCGCCACGCGACGAACTGCGGATCGCGCCGGACCATGCCACCACACACGGGACATTTGCCGTGAATGTGCTTGAAAAAATCGAACGGCGCGGCGCCTCGCGGCCGTTTCGATTTCACCACCTGGACGACCGCCGGAATCACTTCGCCCGCTTTCTCGATCACGACCGTATCGCCGATGCGGATGTCTTTGCGCTTGATTTCGTCCTCGTTGTGCAGTGTCGCGCGGCCAACGGTGCTTCCGCTAACGAGCACCGGTTCGAGCACAGCAACTGGCGTTAAAATTCCAGTGCGACCAACCTGGATCACGATATCGAGCAGGCGCGTTTCCACGCGTTCAGCTTCGTATTTGTAGGCGATCGCCCAGCGCGGCGATTTGGCGGTAAACCCAAGCCGCTCGCGTTGCTCGAACGCGTCCGCTTTCACCACTGCGCCATCGGTCTGATACGCGAATTCATGCCGGACGCGGTCCAGTTCGCGGATCGCATTTAAAATTTCGTCAACGGAATCTGCCCCCCACCAGCGCTCGCTGTGAGGCAGACCCAGTTTTTCGAGCAATGGAAACAGTTCCGAGTGTTTCTTGAGATGGACATCTTCCACCGCACCGGTGCCGTAAAAGACGATCCCGAGAGGGCGTTTGGCGACGATGCTCGGGTCCAAATGCTTAAGCGATCCGGCGGCGGCATTTCTTGGATTCGCAAAGAGCGGCAAACCAGCCTTATGCCGTTCTTCGTTTAATTTTTCGAAACCGCGTTTATCCATGTAAACTTCGCCGCGCACCTCGAAAACTTTTGGCGTCGCGCCGCGCAACCCTTCCGGGATGGAACGAATGGTCTTAATATTTTGCGTGATGTCGTCGCCTACCGATCCATCTCCGCGCGTCGCGGCATGACGTAGCCGGCCGTTCTCGTAAAGCAGTGAAACGGCGACGCCGTCCACCTTTGGCTCGATCACCACCGGGATTTTCTCGTTAGGCAGCAGCCGTGTGATACGCGCATAGAAATTCGCGACTTCCTTCTCGGAGTAAGTGTTGTCGAGGCTAAGCATTGGCACGCGATGCGCGATTTGCGCAAAGGCCTGGAGCGGTTTACCGCCCACGCGTTGCGTCGGCGACTCTGGCGACACGAGCTGCGGGAACTGCGCTTCAAGATCAACAAGCTCCTTGTAGAGCCGGTCGTATTGGCGGTCGCTGATTATCGGCGCGGCTTTCTCGTAATAGAGCCGGTCATGCTTTCGAATTTGCTCGCGCAACTCTGCAATGCGCTTGCGTGCCGAAGCTTCGGTTTTCGCCATGCTCCACGATACAAACAACTGTAGCGGCGGTCTATGACCGTCACACTTTTTGCGGAGAATCTTGCGACGGCCGCAGACCGCCGCTACAAGATCAGTAGCTGCATGAGAAACGCTCCGGAACGGATCCTCGGGGTTGAAGGCGGCGGCACGAAAACCGCCTGGGTCTTGGTTGAACGGCCTGTAGCCGGGGACGCCGACACCACCTCGCAATGGGCGATTCTCGATCAAGGGAAACTGCCGCCATCCAATTTGCGCCTGACAACGCCGGAGCGCTTGCGCGCGATCTTTCTCGAGCTGCCAAAGCAAGTCGATCGCGCCGGAATTTTCCTGGCCGGATGCAGTACAGACGAAGATCGACAATCTCTCTTACGGCTCTGCGCGGAAATCTGGCCAAAAGCCAGGATTATCACCGGCAGCGATCGCGAGTCTGGCGTGGCGGCTGCTCTCGAACATGGCGATGGGATTGTGGTCAATGCGGGAAGCGGCTCATCGGTCACCGGCCGTCGCGGCGATCGAATCGAGAACGCCGGCGGCTGGGGGCACATTCTGGGCGATGCCGGCGGCGGTTATTTTCTTTCTATTCAGGCGCTGCGTTTGATCTTGCTTGAATACGATTTGCACCGTGGCGAGATGCAATTCACAGCAAAAATTCTGCATGCACTTTCGTTGAACAATCTCGACGAACTCGTTCGCTGGGTGCAGACCGCGGACAAGATGGAGATTGCAATGCTCACGCCGGTCGTGTTTGAAGCCGCTGCCGGCGGCGATGCGCGCGTGATGGAGATTATTGAAGAGGGTGCGCGTGTTCTTTGCGAATACACGGAGGCGGTCGCTTCGCGTCTGCATCTGCTTGCGCCCAAAGTCGCGCTGATGGGCGGCCTTTTTCACCGCGACTCGATCTACACGCACGCATTCCGGCGCAGATTGAAGAAGAATGTTCCCGATGCCCGGGTGGCAACTGCCGAGCGATCTCCCGAGCTTGGCGCCGCGTGGCTCGCTTCGGAGTTTGGCGATCGCGTCACTTTTCAACCCAGGCTTTCTCAGAACGAGATTGAGAATCTGGCTGCCGCGCTAACCGAACAGCGCAACCCGCGCTCGGAGAATCTGGAAAAAATGACCGCGCCAGAACTCGTCGAGCTTTTTGTCGAGGAAGAAGAATTTGTTCAGAACGCATTGCGAGGAGCGATCGCCGAGCTTGCGCGTGCAACTGAAATCGTGATCGAATCGTTACGAACTGGCGGCCGCTTGTTTTATGTCGGCGCCGGCAGCAGCGGGCGCATGGGCGTTCTCGATGCCAGCGAAATCCCACCGACTTTTGGCGCATCACCCGATCTTGTGCAGGGACTGATTGCCGGCGGCGTGACCGCTCTTTATCGCAGTGTCGAAGGCGCAGAAGACGAGGAAAGCGCCGGCGGGTTGGCCGTGGATGAAAGGGGCATCAAAAATAACGACGTTGTGATGGGAATCACGGCCAGTGGCCGGACTCCTTTCGTCCTGGGCGCACTGCGGCGGGCAAAGTCGTTAGGCGCAAAAACCATTCTGCTCACCTGCAATCCGTCCGCTGTAGCCGGGGTTGGTTACCGCGGCCGGCCGGGATCGACGATCCCAGCTACAGCTGTTGTCGATCTTGTCATCAATCTCGCGGTTGGACCGGAAGTTCTTACTGGATCGACCCGATTAAAGGCTGGCACGGCGACAAAAGTCGCGCTGAATATTATCAGCACCGGCGCGATGGTAGCACTCGGCAAAGTGCGCGGCAATTTGATGATCGATCTGCACGCCTCCAGCACAAAATTGCGAGATCGCGCCGTACGAATGGTCGCCGGGCTGGTAAATTGCGATTACGATGCCGCCCGCAACATGCTTGAGGCAAACAACTGGGATTTGCGCGCCGTCGTGGACAAGATCGGCCGTTCGTAGCATCGGCATCTTTGGCAATGAAGCCCGGATTTCGGCTGGAAGCCGATATTACGATCATCTGCGGGATGTTTTTCTGGTCCCCATAAGCGCAGCGGAATCGCCTCGCACGAAGCAAAGTAAGACTCAACCGAAAGGAACCTATGCTCTGGACCATATTTGTGATCCTACTTGTGCTTTGGCTTCTTGGATTGGTCAGCTCCTACACCTTGGGCGGATTCATTCACATCCTGCTCGTGATTGCGATTGTAGTGCTGATTATCAACTTGATCCAAGGCCGCCGGCCATTGTAAACTCGCCGCAATGAAACCGGCCGCGATCGTCGGCATTATTCTCATCGTCATTGGCATCCTCGGCTTCGCTTATGGTGGTTTGGGTTGGACGACAGAGAAGAAAGACGCGCAGCTGGGCCCTCTTGAAATTACTCACAAGGAAAGTCACGGAATCACTTTTCCGCCGATCGCCAGCGGAATTTGTCTCGCCGGCGGCGTTGTCCTCCTGATCGTCGGCAGCCGAAAGAGCTGACCGGGCCTACCCGTTGCCAGCCCTTAGCACCGCGAAAGTCTTGCTGCCCTTGCGGTCGAGATAGAGAAGAACCCCGCGTCGCGGGTCGGCTTTATTGAGCGCCTCGCGGAACGATTGCACGTTGGTGACCGGTTTTCCGTCCACTTCAGTGATGATGTCCTCACGCTGAATGTCCTGTTGCGCGGCAATGCTGTTGTCCGCTACATCTGTCACAATCACCCCTTGTTGAACGGCGAGACGAAGACGTTCAGCAACGTCTTTGGTCAATTCCTGCACCTGTAACCCAAACTTGCCGACATCTTCCTGTTTCGGTTGAGCGGGTTGGATCGGCTCATTTGATGCTCGCGCGATTTCGTTAGGCAATTCACCAGTCTTAACCGGCACTTTGATCGTCTGCCCTTTGCGCCAAACAGTCAGCTCGACATTTTGACCAACCTTCTTTTTCAAAATCTCATGTTGAAGCTGCGAGTCGGTTTCGATCGGCGTTCCATCGACTCTCGTGATTACGTCGAATGGACGCAGATCGCTTTTGTGAGCCGGCGCGTCGGCTTCGATTGTGCGCACCACCACGCCTTTGTCGGTACTTTTTAGTAAATCGCGGATTGACGGATCGTCGCCGAGCGTCTCGATGCGAATTCCGAGCCACGGTCGCACGATTTTATGACCGGCGACAAGCTCGGCGCCAATCTCCTTTGCCATGTTAATGGGAATGGCGAAGCCGAGCCCGCGGTTCATCCCGTTGATCAGTGTGTTCATCCCAATCACCTTGCCGTCGATATCGCAGAGCGGCCCGCCGCTGTTGCCCGGATTAATCGAGGCGTCGGTCTGCAAATAATCCGAGATGGAGTAGCCGCCTGCCTGCAGCAATTTGTTCCGGCCTTTGCCGCTGACCACGCCATAGGTGAATGTGTAATCAAGCTTGAACGGCGCGCCGATCGCGAAGGCAAACTGGCCTACGCGCACCGCATCGCTGTCCCCAAGTTGGACGACCGGCAAATCTTTCGCGTCGATCTTAATCACCGCGATATCGGTCTTTTCATCAGTGCCCACCACTCTCGCCGGAAAGTCGCGACCATCTCTCAATTTCACCTCGATCTTGTCCGCACCCTCGACCACGTGAAAATTCGTGAAGATATAGCCATCTGGCCGGACGATGAAGCCGGAGCCTTCGCTCTGGACCGGTCGGAGTCCGCCCGGGTTCTGCCGCAAATTATTTCCGTCAGGCGGCCCTTGGAAGAACAAATCGTCGAATGGCGAATTCTCGGCGCCCTCGCTTTTTTTCGAAACCGTAATGATGACCACGCTTGGCGCCACGATTTCGAAGACTTTGGCGAACGCATTGTTCAATTGGTGAACCACGTCCTTACCAGCTTCCGCCGCCACGGCGGGAACGGTAGGTGTCGGGACGACCTCGGGTTGCGCCGCAAACGATGTACTGATTGCAGCACACAGAATCAAAATGGATAGACGCATTGGTTGGAACTTGGACAGCATTGAACATGCAACGTTCAACCCGGGCCGTCCAATCCCGGCTTGTCCAAAGGCGCGCTCACGGGTCAATCCAGTCCCTGTTACGCTGCTGGACAGGGCTTATTTAGTTTCAAACCCGGCCCCGCACGTGCCGGCATCCATGAGGCGAACTCTCGTTCAGGAGGGAATCGTGCTTTTGATTTTGCTTTGGGCAACGGCGATTGGTCCCGAGCCCCCTTCGCGCATCTCAATTTCACCAAGCGAACTGGTTCGGGCTGTGACGATTCAGCGCGACTCTCTCATCGACTTGTGCCTGATCGAGCAGGTCGATCCAAACGGACGCGACGCTCAGGGACGAACGCCACTGCTCATTGCCACGTCGCAGCAGGATTGGAAGACGGCCGGGCGGCTTATCGAGGCGGGCGCACTTGTCGATCTCGCCGATGAAAAAGGTTTTACGCCTCTGATGGCAGCAGCGATGCACGGCAATATTCAGATGTTCCATGCGCTTCTGACACGCTCAACCAATCTTCATGCGGAAACTCCGTGCAAGGATGGCCGGGATCTCCTGGGAATGGCTCTCGATGGAGGCGATCCGGAGATTATCAGAGCTGTGGCGGAGCGTTTACCGCTAATGCCGCGGTGGACAACCAGTACGCGGCGCGCACTTCACGCAGCCCTGCTGGCGCGAAACAAGGATCAAATTCGGCTGCTGCAGACCAGGCATGCCACGCCTGCGACCCCTGGAGGCAAAAACGTGCCCCTGCTCGCGTATGCCATCGCCAGGAATGATGCCCCCCTTTTTAGCACACTGCTGACCTGCGGAGCCGATCCCAACACAGTTCTGCCGGCGCGCTGCGATAAAGACTTTCTGGCGCTGCTTCCGTCAAAATCCCTCCGCGGTTATATCGAAGATGACAGGAATGTCACCGTGCTGATGCTGGCTGCGGGTCTCGGGCAGGAGAACTACCTGCGCGCTTTGCTCGACGCGGGCGCTGACCGGAAGCGGGCCACAAAGCGCTATAAAATGCTCCCGCTGTATTTTGCTTCGCAAACAGGCCACTGGCGGTGCACACAGATCCTCCTCGGCAGCGGCCCGCCACCGGATCAACTGCGCATCGAAATTTCTCTCGCTGCGCAGCGCGTGGCCCTTATCAAGAATGGCGTGCCGATATTCCGCACGCAGTGTTCGACCGGTCGGCAAGGCTACTCAACGCGTACTGGCGACTTTGTGATTACTGACAAGAAGCGGAACCATCGTTCTACGATCTACCATGTGGAAATGCCATATTTCATGCGTCTTAGTTGTCTCGATTTTGGAATGCACGCAGGGATGGTCCCGAATTATCCAGCCTCACACGGTTGCATCCGGCTGCCCTCCGAAGCCGCTCGCAAATTCTTCTCCGAAATCCCGATCGGCACGCTCGTAACGGTGAAATAATAACATCAGAGTGTCGTAAAGGCGTCGAGCAAACCGCCGACTTTCGGTCTGCGAGATTACATTAAGGTCTTTTGAGAGTTTTCGATCCTTGGAAATGGCCTTCGTTATCTTGCAATGCATGTTTTACATGCACCTCGTTACCGAGTAGCAATAATACCCCGTTTAGAAAGCAGTATGGACAGAACGCACCGCGGTTCTATTTACCGCACGAACGTCTCATGAAAGAAACCGGGTCCGCCAAAGTCATCTGCAGCATCTGCAATAAACCGAAGTCGCCGCACGACGGCATGATGGCGGAATTGATCCGGCCATCGCTGCTCGAGTTCATCAAGAAGTGCACGCCGAACTGGGACGAGAAAGGTTTCATTTGCCTGAATGATCTCGGTGAATTTCGGAAAAATTACGTAAAGGAAGTGCTACAGGATGAGATTGGCGAACTTTCCACGCTTGACAATGAGGTCATCGAAAGCTTGCAACAGCACGAGATTCTTTCGGACGACGTCAGCAAACAATTCGAGAAGAAGCTCACTTTCGGCGAAAGATTATCCGATCAGATAGCCTCGTTTGGCGGCAGCTGGAAGTTCATCATCCTCTTCGGGGTCGTCATCGTTTCCTGGATCGTTTTGAACGCTGCCTTTCTGATCAACCGCGCGTTCGATCCGTATCCATTTATTTTGCTGAACCTGGTTCTTTCATCCCTCGCCGCAATGCAGGCGCCCATCATCATGATGAGTCAAAATCGCGCCGAAGCGCGCGATCGTTTGCGCTCGGAGAATGATTACAAAATCAACCTCAAAGCTGAGCTGGAGATTCGGCATTTGCACGAAAAAATCGATCATCTTTTACGGCGGCAATACAATCGGCTCTTCGAGATTCAGCAGATTCAGATTGAATTGCTCGAAGAAATCGGCCGCAAACGCACGCTTTAATCACGCGCTTCGCTTTGCGAAGCGATCGGCTGTCTTCCCTCTGACTTCCGCAACCGCTAGCCGAGCGGAAAAATCCTCGAATCCAAATTGCCAATTTGCAGCATCTCAATGACGCCGCTCATGTCGAACAAAGCTACATCGCTCCCGAAAGTTTCACGCGCGACTTGGATCGGTCTGTTCGTGTCACTCTTCGCGATGTTATTGATCCGGCAGACGATCTTGTATTTTGCGCCAACTCTCACCACCGGCTCGGCGATTGCGAAGGAAACGCTGATTTGGATGAGCGCGGTCGCTCTGCTCATTATTATCCGGCGCGCCGAACGATTGCCATTCAGTTCGATCGGCCTCGGAACATCGCGCTGGTGGAAGTCGATCCTCTGGGGATTGGTCATCGCGATTGTCTCCGCTGTTGTGGCCGGCGCGCTGGCGGCGCTCACTGGGTTTGGCCATGGGCCGGGCTCCGCCGCATTCGAAAAGCTTCCGCTTTGGCTGATCACGCTGATCGTGCTGCGAGCCGGAGTTGTGGAAGAATTATTCTATCGCGGTTACGCGATCGAACGGCTCCAGGCCGTGGGGCTGAAGCCGGTTTGGGCGGCCGGGATTCCACTTGTTATCTTTGCTCTTGGTCATTGGACAGGAGGCGCGGCCAATATATTGATCGCGCTGGCGCTCGGCGGCATTCTGACAGGTTTTTACCTTTGGCGCCGGGATCTGATTGCGAACATGGTCGGCCATGGTTTGGTGGATTTTGTTGCCAACGTGCTACCCAAGCTGTTCTCGTAATCGTCACCGCTGAAATCCGAACTGTGTGTTCGTTGCCTCACCCGTCACTGCGGGACGCGGGCGTGTAGTGACGGCTGTCTCAGCGCAAGTTCCTGTAGCCGCGGTCGCTGACTGCGGTTTAATTTGATTCTGATTCCGCAACACGCGGCACCGCGATAATGAAGCCTATTTTTCTCTTTGCTCCGGGAGCAGGCGCACCTTCGTCTCACCCTTGGATGCAGCATTGGAAAGATCGTTTGTCCGAGATTGGTGAGGTCGACATTTTCGATTACGCATACATGCGTGAAGGCCGGAAGCGGCCCGATCCTCTGCCGAAACTGATCGCTGTGCATCGGCAAGCGCTCGCCGAAGCGCAGAAAAAACGAGGCAGCGCGCACACAATCTTAATCGGCAAAAGTATGGGTGGCCGTATCGGATGTCATGTTTCGCTCGAAGAAAAAGTGACCGGGCTCGTTTGTCTTGGATACCCGCTTTGCGCGATGGGCGATCGGACAAGACTCCGCGATGAAGTCTTGCGTGCTCTGACGACACCGATCTTGTTTGTGCAAGGCACACGCGATTCACTTTGTCCATTGGATCTTCTTGAGCGCGCTCGCACCGGGATGAACGCTCCCAACTTTCTTCACGTTGTCGAAGGCGGCGATCATTCATTGCTTGTGGCAAAGCGTCAACTGCTTGCGACAGGCGAAACACAGGAAGATGTCGATCAACGAATCCTCAAAGCCATTGCTGGATTCGTGAATCGATTGAAATCCGATTTTGAACCTGATCTCTGATCTGATTATTCCCGATGCACGAACACCTTCATCGCCTAACCCTTTGCGCGAAGATGAACTTGCAATAATCTTCAGACAAAACCTCACGAAAGGAGCAAGTATTATGGCCAGGTATGTTAGTCTTATTCAGTTTACCGATCAGGGGATCCGTAACATCAAGAAAACGATCAAACGAGGCGAGGCCGCCGCGGTGGAGGCCGAGAAAATGGGCATGAAGATCATGGAGGAATTCTGGACGCTGGGCGCGTACGATGTGGTAGTTGTTGTCGATGCGCCCAATGACGAGACCGTGAGCGCTTTCATGCTTAAGATTGGCTCGCTGGGCAATGTCAAAAGCCACACCATGCGCGCCTTCCGCAGAGAAGAGATGGAAGGGGTTCTGGCGAAAATCAAATAGCCGCCGAATCTTGTAGAGGCAGAGCGTGCCCTGAGCGAAGTCGAAGGCGGTGTCGGCTGCAAAGTTCGCCGCACCGCCTTGTTACACCGAGTTGGTCACACGTTTAGTTTTTCGTTTTGCCTGGGAAAACGAATTACCTGTTCAGCCCGTGTTGACGATCTAGAATTTAGCTTTGCTGCCCCGCGTTGATCGCTAATATCACTACACCCTAGGTTGCGCATGAATGAGCGACGACTGTAGCCGCTGCCGCTGGCGCCGGCGGATTCATTCAGATACTGGAGGTTGTTCCACTCGCGCTCCTTTGTTCGACAACGATTCAAGTTCACTGAGAGTTCGATCGATCTCCTCCACGAGCGGCTGAATGCGCGTTCCACTGAAAGCATTGACGAGCGCTCGGTAATACCACAGCGCGCCATGCTTGCCACCGTTGAACCGAGACCAGAGTCTTTCTCCCTCCTGCCGATAATCCATTAAGATCGCGCGGATATTGTGAAGTTTGTCTGAAGCAGAAACGAGTTTCGTTGGCATCGACGCGTGCCGGACGCGAGCGACGTAGGCTTTCTTTCGCTCCAGCCATGGAGGTTTTGGTGTCTGGTCCGTGTCCGTGCATCCCTCGACGATTCTTGCGACCTTTTTTCCAAATTTGCGCTCGATATCGCGCCGCCGCTTCGCGCCGCCGCAGTCTTCC
>JBIOVE010000266.1:0-9842 GCA_044867565.1 Candidatus Udaeobacter sp.
CGAGGCCGAGAGCGTGGCGAGCTTTTCAGCCGCTGTCGAAGCAGGGAAACCAACGAAAATCGCCATGCATCCAACCCTGGCGGACGGACTCGCTATTCCACAGGTCGGCTCGAACGCATTTCAAATCGCAAAGCCACTTATCGATCTTGCTGTCACGGTGACTGAGGAACAGATCGCATTGGCGATCCTGCGTCTGGTCGAATTGGAGAAAAGTGTGGTCGAAGGAGCCGCGGCGACCCCGCTCGCCGCGTGCATGTCCGGAAAATTGGAAGAGTTCGCCGGCAAACGAGTGGTGCTGCTACTTTGCGGTGGCAACATCGACCCGAACGTCCTCAGTCGCGTGATCGAACGCGGTTTGGTCGCGGACGGGCGGCTTGGCCGATTTACCGCCATCATTAGCGATCGGCCCGGCGGCCTGGCCGATCTGGCAGCACAAATTGCTTCCACCGGGGCAAGCATCAAACAAGTCGTGCACGATCGCGCTTTCGCCAGCTCGGACGTTTCGGCTGTCAACGTTCTCTGCACCGTCGAGACCCGAAACCAGCAACATCTCGCCGAGCTTCGGGCGCTGTTAAAGAATCGCGGCGTCAAAACCTACGACGCACAGTAGGCGGAACATAGACTTCCAGTCTATGCGCCCAGCGTGCTTTGAAACTCGCTTGACCGAAGATAGCGGACAACATGTCCGCCAGGCGCACAGGCAACGTGGCTATGTTGCACTTGCAACGCTTGCGCCACATTTCCGCTTCCATACTGTCACACAATGAGATTGCGCGAACCAACGATTGATTTCGATTCATTCGCGCGTCGCCACATCGGCCCGAACCAGGAAGAGATCGATGCGATGTTGGCCGAAGTCGGTTTCGAAAATCTCGATGCGCTGGTCGACGCCGCTGTCCCGAAAAATATCCGGTTGGATCGACAACTGAAGTTACCGGACGCCAAATCGGAGAGCGAAGCGTTGGCGGAACTGCGCGGCATCTCGAAGAAAAACAAGATCGCACGCTCCTTCATCGGCGCCGGTTATTACGACTGCATTACGCCGCCGGTGATCCAGCGAAACATTCTCGAAAATCCCGGCTGGTACACCGCTTACACACCTTACCAAGCCGAAATCGCTCAAGGCCGGCTGGAAGCATTGCTCAATTTCCAAACAATGATTACAGACCTGACCGCCTTCGACATTGCTAACGCGTCGTTACTCGATGAATCCACCGCCGCCGCCGAAGCAATGGCGCTTTGCCACGCGGTCGTTCCAAACCGCAAAACTTTTTTTGTCGCCGATAATTGTCACCCGCAGACCATTGCTGTCATCCAAACGCGCGCAAAGCCGCTCGGTATTGAGATCAAGATCGACAATTACTCGCGTTTCAAATTCGATGAGACCGTTTTTGGCGCACTCGTCCAGTATCCCGCCACCGACGGCGCGATTTACGATTACAGCGACTTTATTAAGGAAGCGCATAATGCCGGCGCTCTTGTTGTCGTCGCGGCCGATATTCTTGCGCTGACATTATTGAAACCTCCCGGAGAATTTGGCGCCGATGTTGCGGTCGGTAATACGCAGCGCTTCGGCGTTCCGCTCGGGTTTGGTGGGCCGCACGCGGCCTACTTCGCCACGCGCGATCAATATAAACGCCATATGCCCGGGCGGCTGGTCGGCGTTTCGCACGATGCCGATGACCGTCCCGCCTATCGCTTGGCTCTGCAGACGCGCGAACAACATATCCGCCGTGATAAAGCCACGAGCAACATCTGCACAGCTCAGGTTCTCCTCGCGGTCATCGCGTCGATGTACGCCGTCTATCACGGCCCGCGCGGGTTGCGCGCAATCGCGGAACGCGTGCATCGGCGAACCAGCCAATTAGCCGATGGCCTGCGCGCGCTCGGCCTGAAAATCGGACACGAAAATGTCTTTGACACGATCCGCGTCGAAGTTGAATCCAGCGCAGTCATTTTGGAGCATGCCGAAAAAGCTGGCTGCAATTTACGCGCCTTGGGGTCGCGCGCGGTTTGCATTTCATTCGACGAAACGACAACGCCGCGCGATATCGAACTGCTGATGTCGATCTTCCGCGGCACGCACGTCCGCGATTTTGCCGATGACAATCTCGGTGAGCCGCCTATCCGCATTCCGCAATCCGCAATCCGCAATTCGGATTTTCTCACTCATCCCATTTTCAACACGCACGACACCGAGACAGAAATATTGCGGTATCTCAAGAAACTAGAATTGCGCGATCTGTCGCTGACCACGTCAATGATTCCACTCGGCTCGTGCACGATGAAACTCAACGCCACCGCGGAAATGTTTCCGATTTCGTGGCCGGAATTTTCCAAGCTACATCCGTTCGCGCCCAGCGGACAAACCGCGGGTTACATGGAGATTTGTAAGCAGCTCGAAGAATGGCTCGCCGAAATCACAGGATTCGCCGCGGTTTCATTGCAGCCCAACGCCGGATCGCAGGGAGAATACGCCGGGCTGCTCGCCATCCGCGAATGTCATGCGTCGCATGGTGAAGCGCATCGTAATATTTGCCTCATCCCTACTTCCGCGCACGGAACCAATCCAGCCAGTGCGGTCATGGCCGGATTTAAAGTTGTCCCGGTCGCCTGTTTGAAAGATGGAGATATCGATCTCGCCGATTTGCGCGCCAAGGCGGACGCGCATGCGCGCGATCTCGCCGCGCTGATGGTCACCTATCCCTCGACACACGGCGTGTTCGAAACAACCATTCGCGAAATTTGCGACATCGTTCACTCGCACGGCGGCCAGGTTTACATGGATGGCGCAAACATGAATGCGCAGGTCGGTCTTTGCCGTCCCGGTGATTACGGCGCTGATGTTTGTCATTTGAATTTGCATAAAACTTTTTGCATTCCGCACGGTGGCGGCGGCCCCGGCGTGGGACCAATTGGTGTTGCTAAACATCTGGCCCCGTTCTTGCCGCGAGAATTCATTCTTGATCCCGAAACCGGCAAAATCATTTTTGGTGAAGCTGAACACGGCAAGCGTCCGCCGGTCGGCAATGGATCAAACTATCGTCACAGCGGCGGCAGTGGCGGCAATGTCGCGGCGGCACCGTTCGGCAGTGCTAGCATCTTAACCATCACGTGGATGTACATCTGCATGATGGGCGCGGACGGATTGAAACGAGCGAGTGAGGTCGCAATTCTAAACGCCAATTACATCGCGAAGCGCCTCGATCGCTATTTCCCGGTGCTTTTCAAAGGCAAGCACGGCCTCGTCGCGCACGAATGCATTCTGGACCTTCGCCAGTGGAAGAGTGCGGGAATCGAAGTGGAAGATGTCGCGAAGCGTTTGATGGATTATGGATTTCATGCGCCGACGATTTCCTGGCCCGTCGCCGGCACGATGATGGTCGAGCCGACGGAGAGTGAGCCAAGGCATGAGCTGGACCGTTTTTGCGACGCGATGATCTCGATCCATGCGGAGATTGGAGCGGTCGCGAACGGAAAGATGGATCGAGAAAACAATCTCTTGAAAAACGCGCCGCACACCGCATGGCAAATTGCTTCCGAAAAGTGGGATCGACCTTATTCGCGTGAACAAGCAGCTTTTCCCGCGCCATGGACGCGCGAACATAAATTCTGGCCGGCGGTAGCACGGATCGACAATGTCTATGGAGACAGAAATTTGTTCTGCTCCTGTCCGCCGGTGTAACACAGCCAGCTTGGCTGTACGTCGCACGGGCATGTTGCCCGTACAATGCCGCTGCGGGCTGGAAGGCCGCTCGACAAAACAGGCAGGATGCCTGTGTTACAGCCGCGTAGGCTGAACCTAGACCTCGGGCGCGAGTTCGGGAGCAGCGACGACGCGTGTCGGGACAAGCCGCAGTCCAGTGCCGATAGTTTCCTCGGCCGCCGCTGGACCCGCCTCATGATATTCGGCGTCCCCGTTAACCTGCCAGAGATCGTAAAGCTTTGTGTCGGCCAGAATATTTTCGACACACAACATCGCGGTCATCATGGCGTGATCCTGGTTGTTGTATTTGTGCATGCCATTGCGTCCGACGAGATGCAGGTTCGGATAACGATCGTCGAGCTCCTGGCGAATGGTGGCGACGTGCCGCGCATAATCGTCGTCGTAAACCGGATACGCTTTCTTCTGGCGAACGACGCAGCCGTCAATCAGGTCGCCCTTTTTGGCCAGACCGATCTGGATCAGCTCGCGCCTGGCGAGTTCAATCAGGTCGCTATCACTCGAATCCCAGAGCCCGTCGTGTTCGAAACAGAAATATTCCAGACCATAGCAGACTTTGTCGGGATCCGGCACCATCTCCGGCGACCAGGAACGGAAGTTTTGGACGCGACCGACTTTGACGCTTGGATCGTGAATGTAGATCCAGTTGTCGTCAAACATTTGTCGATCTTTCAAGATCAGCATGACGGTGAGGAAGTCGCGATACTTGAGAGCTTCGGCGGCGCGTTTGGTTCGCTCGCTCACTGCCGGCGACAATCCGCACACCAGTTCCCGCATCGGTGCGGATGAAATGACGTGTTCGGCTTCGATGGTATGCAAACCACCTTGTCGATCTTTGTATTCAAGCGTCCAACTGCCGGAAACTTGGTCGTACGAACAGCGAGTCACTTTGCAGCCCATCTCGAGCTTGCCACCCATCGCCTTCGTCTTTTCCGCACACGCTTCCCACATCATGCCTGGACCTTTGCGCGGATAGCGGAACGAATTGATAAGCGTCTTGATGACTTTCGTCCGATCTCCATTGTAGCGCTGCGGAATGAGCGCGTTTTTGATCGCGCTGCCGAGCGAAAGTCCTTTAATGCGCTGCGCCGCCCAGTCGGCCGAGATTTCTTTGCAGCTCATTCCCCAAACTTTTTCGGTATAACTTTTGAAGAACGTGTTAAAAAGCCGTTTGCCGAATTGATTGCTCACCCACTCTTCAAAATTGCGCGGATTCCGCAGTGGAAACAACCGCGCTTTTAGCCAGGAAAGAACGCACAGAATCGATTTGAAGATGCCGAGTTTTAGGAGTGCTTCGAACGGTTTTAGCGGATAAGAGAAAAACTTGCCGCCGTAAAAGATACGCGACGAACGCGGTCGCACGAGCATGTCGTTCGGTAAAATCTCGGTCCACAAATCTTCGACCGCTTTCGATTTGGAAAAGAAACGGTGTCCGCCAATGTCGAAGTGAAAACCTTTGTAAGAAGTGGTGCGCGAAATACCGCCGACGTAAACCGGATCGGCCTCCAGGACAATGACGTCGACCTCCTCCTTCGACAGGAGGTAACCAGCCGTTAAACCCGCTGGGCCAGCACCGATAATGGCTACTTTTGTTTTCATCTTTTTTTACGCAACCCAGTTTCCACGGGTGAAATTCCAGACGTACCAGCCCTGTACGCTTAACCCCGCAGCGCTGATCAGCGCTACGGCCGCAATGCCGAATGCCCGCACGAACATCGGCGGCGTGCGAAATTGACGCAGGTAACTCAAAAGCGCCAGCACGATCAGCGCGTGCACGCAAAATTCGTAGCGGAGCATGCTTTCCATATCGACGCACGCCACTCCACTGACTGAAATGTAGTAGATCGCAGCGGCGCAGAAATAGATGCCGACGCGTATCGGTAATCCGATCCGCTGTCGAATAGCTGGAAGCAATTCGCAAAGCGCGATACCGACAAAGAGCAGAGCACCCAACATCATCGACATTTGGCTCGCCTCTGTCGGATTATTCAGTGCCGGAATGAGCCATCGATAACTGGATGGTTTAAACACTGCCAAATAATCGGGAACGATCCCCCAGCCGGCCGCCTGCGTGAGCATATAAATATCCCAGCGACCCCAGCGCAATTGGCAGTAGAGGAAGAACGAGAGCGCGCCCAATGTTGCTATAACCATCAGGCCGATTGCCGGCGCGTATTGACGAAACAACCTTCGCGGCTGACGCAACCCGTTCCATCCTTTGGCGCAAACCGAGTGCACCACCGGAAAGGCCGCACACACGATCCCGACAATCCGCGTCGCGGACATCAGGATGCCATGCAACGCTGCCCAGACTTTCGCGCTGCGGCCGGCCCCGCTGCTCCAATAGATGAAACCCAACAAGGCCATCAGAAAAAGCGACTCTGAGTAACCGGCAATCAGAAAGAAGGCCGCTGGGTGCGCGACAATCAATAACGCGCCGCAAACTTGGAGCGAAGGCGAAATACGCCAGCGTTTGCAAAAGAGAAAAAAGTAGCTCCAGAAGCCCCAGGCGGCGAGTTGTGCGGCGATCAGCAGCGCATTGCCAGTGTCGATGTTGAGTCCATAGCGAAGCAAGGCGGCAATTGCAGGATAGGCTGGGAAAAATGCAACATTGGACACTTCCATCATCTTCTGATTGATAGGCGGCACAATGCTGTGATACCCGCGATCAACGATGTTCATGAACCAATAACTATCGTGCTGGATAAGCGTGGAGTAGCGATAGGAAGCGGGGCCTTCCGGCGCAAGCAAGCCCACCGCCGTCGCGAGTTGCAGCACGGTAAGGACCAATCCCGCGAGCAAAGGCCTGAGCAATGACCAGTAGCGAGTCATGAGCTCATGAGTAGGGAGCGCTGAGGAGACAGGCAAGTCCTCGAGATTGCAAAAACTTGTCGGGCTCTGGGCGAAGGCAATCTCGGATGGCATTGTTTCCGGGTCGTGCAGCAAATTTAGGGTGGCAGAATTTGACGACGCCGCTCTCTGGTTTATTCGCGGAAACTTGCGGTGGGCGGGACTCAGCTTGCCCTGAGCCTGCCGAATGGGAGCTGACGAATTCTGACCTGAACCTCAAGGCAAAAGAGCTCCCAAAGCAAAGCCACCACGCATGTGAAGCGTGACGCCTAATTGCCAGGGACGGCTTGCCGAGTCGTCCATTGAATTTCTCCGAGGCATCGGCAGCGCGCCTGGGCCGAAAGAATCCGCTTTCTGCATTTTGCGATACCGATCACGCCAGACTTCGGATGGAAAAGCCCCAACCTTCCTTCGCGCCTGGGGGAGCGCCGCATTGGCGCAAGAGTCTTTGCCATGAGGGCTGAGATCGAGCCTAATTGTCTCAGGTCCGGACCGCCAAGAACCCGCACCATCTAATCGTTACCAACTCGTAAATAGAGACTTGTGCTGACTACTGCCAAGCTGGCTCGGCTCTTGCTCAATGCTCTTCCGGGGTCGACTTCTCGACCTGAAAGGATTTTATTCTATGGCTAAAGTTTTAGGTATCGATCTAGGAACCACCAACTCCTGCATGGCTGTGATGGAGGGTGGCGACCCAGTAGTTTTGGAGAATAGTGAAGGGGCGCGCACGACGCCTTCGATCGTCGCATTTACGAAAACCGGCGAACGACTGGTCGGCCAGGCCGCCAAGCGTCAGGCGGTGACTAATCCGCAAAACACAATTTTTTCCATCAAGCGTTTCATGGGCCGCAAGTTCGATGAAGTGCACGAAGAGGAACATCGCGTGCCGTACAAAATCGTGAAGGCCGCCAATGGCGACGCGCACGTCCAAGTGGAAGTGAACGGGCAGCGCAAAACTTTTTCGCCGCCGGAAATTTCCGCGATGATTCTGTCGAAAATGAAAGCCGATGCGGAAGCGAAGCTTGGCGAAAAGATTGCACAGGTGGTGATCACCGTGCCGGCATATTTCAACGACTCACAGCGCAATGCCACCAAGGATGCAGGCAAGATCGCCGGCCTCGAAGTATTGCGCATCATCAACGAGCCGACAGCTGCGTCGCTCGCTTATGGTCTTGATAAGAAAAAAGACGAGGAGATTGCGGTTTACGATTTGGGCGGCGGCACGTTCGACATTTCGGTTCTTGAAATCGGCGATGGCGTTTTCGAAGTGAAAGCGACCAACGGCGATACGCACCTTGGCGGTGACGATTGGGATGCGAAAATCATGGATTGGGTCGTCAGCGAATTTAAAAAGGACACCGGCATCGATCTGACGAAGCAGCCAGACGCGATCCAGCGAATCAAGGAAGAAGCTGAGAAAGCAAAGATCGCGCTTTCGAGCTCGCAGGAATACGAAATCAATCTGCCGTTCATCACGGCGGACGCGAGTGGGCCGAAGCATATTCAGAAGAAATTGACCCGCGCCAAGCTTGAGCAGCTTACTGATTCGCTCGTCGAGCGCACGGTGCAGCCGGTCAAGGATTGCTTGAAGGACGCGAAGATTGCTGAGCGCGACGTTAACGAGCTGGTGCTCGTGGGCGGCATGACGCGCATGCCGAAGGTAGTTGAAACAGCGCGCACTCTCATTGGCAAACAGCCCCACAAAGGGGTCAACCCGGACGAAGTTGTCGCGGTGGGCGCCGCGATCCAGGGCGGCGTGCTCAAGGGAGAAGTCAAGGACGTTCTCCTTCTCGACGTAACGCCGTTGACCCTCGCAATTGAAACCGCGGGGGGCGTGGCCACACCGATGATTCCGCGCAACACCACGATCCCGACTCGCAAGTCGCAGATCTTTTCGACTTACAGCGATAATCAGCCAGGTGTGGAAATCAAAGTGTTGCAAGGCGAGCGTCCGCTCTCACGCGACAACAAGAATCTCGGCACGTTCCACCTCGATGGGATTCCGCCCGCCCCGCGCGGCGTTCCCCAGATCGAAGTGACCTTCGACATCGACGCCAACGGAATCCTGCACGTCTCGGCGAAAGATCTTGGCACCGGCAAGGAACAGAAGATTTCGATTACCGGCAGCTCAGGACTCTCGAAGGAGGAAGTCGAAAAGATGCAGCGCGAAGCCGAAGCGCACGCTGAAGAGGACAAGAAGGCGAAGGAAGCGATCGAGATCAAAAACAACGCCGACATGCTCGCGTATCAATGCGAGAAGCAGTTGAAAGATCTCGGCGACAAGATTTCCGGAGACAAAAAGAAATCTGTGGAAGACGCCATCGCCGCCGTCCGCGATGCGATCAATCGCAACGACACTGACGCGATGAAAAAGACCTACGACGATCTCCAGAACAAATTCCAGGAGATCAGCGCCGAGCTTTACAAACAAGCTTCAGCGCAAGGCGCGCAGGCCGGCCCACAACCAGGACCGGAAGCAGGGGCGCGTCCGGGCGCCGAGGAAGGTGGAGGTAAACGCGAGGGCGATGTCGTCGACGCGGAATTCGAAGTCGTGGACGAAGACAAAAAGAAGTAATGACGATGGCGCGAGAGCATACAGTTTTGGGTAGCGCACTCGTCCCGAGTGCTGGCGACGGTGTCTCGCCGTCGCGAACTTCCCAGTTGATTGGAGCTCCGCGCTGGAGCAACGTGTCAAGGAAAGCTTGTTGCGGCGCGACGCCGCAACCAACACGCGAGACCCGTGCGCTACCCAGATCACATCGCGCCGCGGCTTTGATTAACGGATAAAAATTTGCCGGCGACTGTCACAAGATCGAGAGCCGCCGGCACAACCCAAAAAAGAAAAGGAGTAAAGACAACACCTATGGCAACAGTTAATGTAAAACCCCTCGGAGATCGGGTGCTGGTGCATCCGATTGAAGAGCAGGAAGTAAAGAAGGGCGGGATTATCATTCCCGATACTGCGAAGGAAAAACCGCAGGAGGGCAAAGTCGTCGCTCTTGGCACCGGTAAAATCGACGACAACGGTAAGAAAGTCGATTTCACCGTGAAGAAAGGAGACAAAGTTCTCATTTCGAAATACGGCGGTACCGAAATCAAGATCGACAACGAGACCTACCTGATCATGCGCGAGGACGACATCCTCGGCATCATCGGTTAGCGCTCAACACTCAACTAACAACCAAGGACTAAACTATGGCAGCTAAACAACTACAATTCGATGAAAATGCGCGGCACACGTTGCTGCGCGGGGTCGAGAAACTGGCGA
>JBIOVE010000267.1:0-12147 GCA_044867565.1 Candidatus Udaeobacter sp.
GGATGTTGTGCAAGTCGGCAAGCTCGGTGATCGCGCACTGCACATTGTCGATCTTCCTCCGGAATTGGAAAGCGAATGGCGCGTGGAAGAAGATTTTCTCGCTGCGGTGAAATCGAAGGGTCGCATCCGGCCGCGTCCGAATTTCGAAGAAGGCGTTCGCTACATGCGCGTTGTTCAGGCAGTCGCCGATTCACGGGCGCGCAACGAATGGGTGGAGATTAAAAAGTAAGCCATCGCAATCCCGTCTAGGTCGAATAATTCAGTATAAGCCGCGTTAGGCGGGTACATCACTATTATGAACGACAACAGCATTATTGTTAGACGCTTCGTGGATTTGGTCCTCAATCAAGATCAGATTGATTCCGCCGGTCAGTTCTTTTGGGAGGCCCCGTGAAGATTTGGGGCGTGGTTATTGACCGGCTGGAAGGCGGAAAGATTAAGGACACGCGTATTATCATGGATACCCTTGGATTGATGATGCAGCTCGGCGTCTTCCCGCCTCCAAAAATATGACCGCCGCCTAACCAAGCGCTGAAGCTGACGGCTCGCTACGATTAAAATCAAAGCGCGAGCGCGGCGCGTGCGAGCGCGTAACCGATCAGGCCGCTTGCGGGCAAAGTGAAAAGCCAGGTCCAGATGATTCGCTCGACGACCGTCCATTTCATCCCGCTGAAACGTTTCACCGCACCGACGCCCATGATGGAGGTGGAGATCACGTGCGTGGTGGAGAGCGGTATACCGTAATAGCTTGCGACCTGAATAATGACCGCGGCGCTGGTCTCCGCCGCAAATCCGTGCACCGGCTGCAATTTCACCATGCGGTGGCCGAGAGTGCGAATGATACGCCAACCGCCCGCGGCTGTCCCTACTGCCATCGTTAGCGCACAAAGAACGACGACCCAGGTGGGCAGCACGAACGCTGGCGTTTTCAGAAAATCAAGCCAGCCGGGCAATTGATCGAAGCTGCCCGCTTTCGTGCCGGTAAAAAGCGCGAGCGTGATGACGCCCATTGTTTTCTGGGCATCGTTGCTGCCGTGACTGTGTGCCATCCAGGCTGCGCTAAAGATTTGCAGCTTGCCAAAAAGCGACTGCACAAAGTGAGGCGTGAAGCGACGGAGCGTTATGAAAAGCAAAAACATCAATAGCGCGCCGAAAATGAATCCGGCGATTGGGGAGGTGATCATGGGCACAATGACCTTTGGCCACACGCCGGCGTTCCATTTTATCACCGACCAATTCCCGTGCGCCGCCGCCAGCGCTGCTCCGCAAAGTCCACCGATGAGAGAATGGCTCGAACTGGAGGGCAAGCCGAACCACCACGTGGCGATGTTCCAGGCGAAGGCAGCGATAACCGCGCAGAGCACCGTGGACATTGTGACAATCTCGGTATCTACCAGTCCCTGGCCGATGGTCGAGGCAACGGCGCCGCCGAGCAGCGCGCCGGTGAGATTAAAAAACGCCGCCATCGCAATGGCCTGACGCGGCGTAAGAACTTTTGTCGAGACCACGGTCGCGATCGCATTGGCGGCGTCGTGAAAGCCGTTGCTGTATTCGAAAATGATCGCCGCGACGACGACAGAGAAAAAGGTAAGCATAGCCGCAGCGAGCAGCCGGCTACGAATACTTCAGCGCCACCTGAAGGATGATGTTGCCCGCGTCCCGGCAGCGGTCGATCACCTTTTCAATCAACTCGAACAGGTCGCGCAGGAAAATCACCTGCTTTGTCTTGTAATCGCCTTGATAAAGATCGCGCAATAGATCGAGCTCAAGTTTGTCGGCATCGCCTTCAATCGATTGGAGCTTGGCGTTCATTTCGCGCGCCGTCACCGTGTCAGTGCCTTTGCGCAATTGGTTTACCATGGCCATCACCGTCTCCGCGGCTTGATCGAGAAGCTCCACCTGCTTGCGAAAATCGCGGCCCTGCAGCTCCTCCGGGCAGATCAGAACGCGGTTGCCGATTTTTTCCACTGTCTTCGGTATTTTATAAAGTGCGCCGGCCAGTGCTTGAATATCTTCGCGTTCCAACGGGGTCACAAAGGTTTTACAGAGCTGCTCGGTCAGCTCCTGTGTGATTTCCTTGTCTTTACGCCGGCTGCGCACGAATTCCTCCAGACTTTGCGGCGACTCTTTTTGCTCGAGCCGCTCCAGCAGCGCGATCAAATGATGCACGCTCGCGTCTGCCTGCTGCGCGCTGGCCTCGAGCAAATCGTAAAACTTCTGGTCGTGTCCGAGAAGTTTTTGGATCGACAACATAACTCGATTCAGTTGTAGCCGGGGTCGCTGACCCCGGCCAGTGAATTTCTCTGGAACATAAGCTTGCAGCTTGTGGGACCAGCAAGGGTTTAACCCTGCTGCAACACGTAACAGACCTGTTGGGCGCACAGCCCAAAGGGCTATGTTCCAACACTTGGCTACACCTACAACATGGCGCCGCGCATGATCAGCAAGGCGATGCTGAAATAAATGATCAGGCCAGTGACATCGACCAGGGTCGCGACAAAAGGGGCAGAAGAGGCGGCCGGATCGGCTCCGACTCTCCGAAGAATAAATGGAAGCATCGATCCGGAAAGTGTTCCCCACAGTACCACACCGACAAGCGCGATGCCAACGGTGAGTGCGACGAGGGGCCAATGCGGGCCGTACGGCTGCCGGTGAAAATATTGTTCGCCGACGATCGCCCATCCGCCCACGCGCACAATGCCGATTGTTCCCAGGATCACGCCCAATGACAGGCCGGCCTGCACTTCGCGACTCATCACCCGCCACCAATCGCGTAGTGTCACTTCGCCCAGGGCCATCGCCCGAATCATCAAGGTCGAGGCTTGCGAGCCGGAATTGCCGCCGCTCGAAATGATGAGCGGCAGGAACAGCGCGAGCACGAGCGCTTTCGCCAGTTCTTCCTGATAATTGGCCATTGCCGTCGCGGTCAACATTTCTCCCAGGAACAAAATCACGAGCCAACCCGCGCGTTTGCGCACCATACGCCAGAGCGGAATGCGCATATACGGCTCGTCCAGTGCCTCCATGCCGCCGAACTTTTGGATATCTTCGGTCGCTTCCTTTTCCGCCACGTCGAGCATGTCATCGATGGTCACGATACCGACGAGCACGCCGCTCGAATCAACCACCGGCAGCGCGGTGCGGTCGTATTTGCGAAAAATGTTCAGTGCATCCTGCTGCGAATCGGTCAAGTTCAACGCCACGAAAGTGTGGTCGCGAAAATCGCTCACCCTCGCGTCAAGCGGGCGCAGCAGAAACTCACGCATGCGCAGATCGTCGATGAGTTTGCCGCGATCATCGAGCACGTAGATAACGTTCAGCGTCTCGCTATCCTGTCCGTGTTCGCGGACGAAATCGAGCACTTGTTGGACAGTCCAATCTTCGTGCACGGCGATAAAATCCGGCGTCATCAGACGACCGACGCTGCCTTCCGGATAACCGAGCAATGATTGCGCGATCTGGCGTTCCTGTGGCGTCAGTAATCTGATCAGCTGACGTGCCGCCGCACTAGGCAATTCCTCGAGCAGCGCCGTGCGATCGTCCGGCGACATTTCGTTCAAAATCGCCACCACCTGCTCGTGTGCCATGGCACGCAGCAATTTCTGCTGCGCGTCGAAATCGAGGTATTCAAAAACATCCGCCGCGAGCGCATGCGGCAGGACGCGAAAGATGATGACCTGTTCGTCTTCCGGCACGTCGAGGATGACTTCCGCGACATCGGCCGGCGGCCATTCCCGAAACACCTCGCGCAGCGCACCGAAATCACGGGCGTCGATCATGCTTCTGATTTCTGGCTCTAAGATTTTACCAACCACGCCGCGTTTCTAACACTCGCGCATCGCCAAAGCAACGTTCTGGGGAGCGAGCACGCCTTGCGTTCGCGAACTTTTCTGTAACTGACCGCGGAAAGAAATTTCGGCGAGGGCGCCGAAACGAGCACGCGAGGGCGCCAAAATGAGCACGCGTGGGCGCGTGCGCTCCCCAGATTCTCTCTCTGCTTGGAATTTGCGCGAAACGAGCCAAGGTAATTCCTATGCCGGCGGTTGCGACAGGCTCAATGATTCGCCGTGAGATTGGCGATGATCAGATTTGCCTCCTTACGTTCGATCGCCCCGATTCGGGCGCGAACATTTTCGACGCCGTCACGCTCGATGAACTGAATGAACATCTGGATTTTGTAGAGAACGATATGTCGTTGCGCGGCGTGATCATCGCCTCGGCGAAAAAATCGATTTTCATCGCCGGCGCGGATTTGAAGACGCTGTTGCAACAAGCGCAAACCGGCGATATGCGCGCGTTCATCGCCGAAGGACAACGGATTCTCAATCGCCTTGCCGAATTGCGAATTCCGACTGTTGCAGCAATCCATGGCGCTTGCGCTGGTGGAGGCTATGAGATCACGCTGGCCTGCGATTATCGCCTCGCGTCGGACGATCCGGCGACGCGAATCGGCCTTCCCGAAACGACGCTTGGATTGATTCCAGCGTGGGGCGGTTGCACGCGCCTACCGCGCTTGATTGGCGCTGACAAAGCCGCCGAAGTGATTTCCAAGGGCAAACTTTACTCTGCGCAGGACGCCTTAAAACTCGGCTTGGTCGATGGAATCGCTCCGCGTGATCAGCTGGTCGATCGTGCGCGAAAAAAGTTGCGCGACGGAAAGCGCAAGATTTCGCCGGCGCCGAAGATTGATCAGGAAATTCCCGCGCCGCGCGATCACAATCCAGCACCTGCGCGGGCACTCGAAGTAATCAAAAAAGGTCTTTTTGCTTCGACTCAGCAATCGCTTGCCTTTGAGCTGGACGCGATTGTCGATCTTGGCAAAACGGAATCGACTCAAAACCTGATTCGCAATTTCTTCCTGGCCGAGAGATACAAGAAAGGGGCTTCAAAAACTCCTGCGCAAAGGGTAGTGCACGCTGCCGTGATTGGCGCTGGTGTAATGGGGTCCGGCATCGCGCAATGGCTCAGCTCTCAGGGCGTCACTGTGATTCTTCGCGATATAGCCCGGGAGCAGATCGACCTCGGTCTGGCGAACATCGAGAAAACTTACGCCGATGCCGTAAAGCGCGGCTTGATGAGCGAGGAAAAAGCGAAGGAGGGTCGCGCCCGGATTGTGGCATCAACCGCGCCGATGGAACTGCGAGATGTGCAATTTGTCATCGAAGCCGCCTCCGAAAAAATCGAGATCAAAAAAGAAATCTTCCGCGAACTGGCGATGCAGGCCGGTCCGAAGACGATCATCGCCACAAACACATCGGCACTTCCGATTGGCGAGCTGGCCGATGCGACGGTCTCGCCCGAACACGTCATCGGGCTTCATTTTTTCAATCCGGTGAGCCAGATGAAGCTGGTCGAAGTTGTCGTTGCCAAACAAGCTTCAGACGACACGCGCGAGCGAACGCTCGCGTTTGCGCGGCAAGTCCGGAAGTTGCCGGTGCTTGTGCGCGACAGTCCAGGTTTTCTCGTCAACCGCGTTTTATTTCCCTATTTGCTCGATGCCGCTGAGCTTTTTGAAAGCGGCGTGGACGCGGACAAGATCGACAACGCGCTTGTGCAATGGGGCATGCCGATGGGACCACTGCGGTTGATTGATGAAATCGGCGTCGATATCGCCGTCGATATTGGCAACACACTCGAGAAAGCCTACGGGCGACGCGATCATGTTCCCGCCGTCCTGCTCTGGTTGCGCGATGGCCAGATGCTCGGCCGTAAAGCGGGCGCTGGCTTTTACAAATACGAAGGCAAAACGCAAACGCCTAACGACTCGCTTGCAAAGTGGCGGCGCGGATTGCACGGCGACGTCGAAGGCGCGGAGGGGCCGATCATTCCGCCGGAGATGCATCGTGATCCGCGATCGAGGATGAGCGAAGACGAGCTGACCGACCGGCTAATCCCTTTGATGGTGAACGAAGCTGCGCGTTGTGTGGAAGAGAAAGTCGTCCAGTCGCCGGAGGATGCGGACTACGGAATGATTTTAGGAACCGGTTTCGCGCCATTCCGCGGCGGCCCATTGCGTTTCGCGGAACACTTCGGACTCGAGAAGATCGTCGGTGGAATGGAACGGCTGGCGCAAAGCGAGGAGAAATTTTTTCCGTGCGACATATTGAAAAAGCACGCACGCGACGGAACGAAATTTTATGAAAAGTAACACAGACATCTTGTCTGTTTTGTCGTGCGGGCATCCTGCCTGCGCGAGCTGCGGCCACCAGGCAAGATGCCTGTTCGACGGACAGGCTGGAAGCCTGTATTACGTGACATGAAAAGCCCGCTTGAGGCGCCCGAGAAACAAATCGCCGAGGAAACCAGCGCCAAGCCGGAAAAGTCTACATCTGCCGTGATCGACACGTCGAAGATGTCGAAGGGCAAGCGCGAAGCGCTCGAGCTGGCCGAAGCGTCACGCGATCCGTTGGATGACCGAGGCAGTTTCGCGAGCAATCTTTTCATCGGACGCTACGATTTCGATCGGATCTATCCCTGGCCAGCACAGAGCGCCGAAGATCGTGCGGCCGGCGAAGATTTTTTGCGCAAGTTGGAGAGTTATTTGCGGGAACATGTCGATCCGGATGAAATCGATTGGACCGGTGAAATTCCACCTGAAAATTTCAAAGGACTCGCGGAGATCGGCGCGTTTGGAATCAAAGTGCCGAAGCAATACGGCGGTCTCGGTTTGTCACAGTACAATTATGGGCGGGCAGCCGTTTTGCTCGGCAGTTGGGATGGAAATGTGGCCGCGCTCGTCTCCGCGCATCAATCGATCGGAGTCGCGCAACCGCTGCTCTTATTCGGCACGGAAGAACAAAAACAAAAATATCTGCCGCGCGTCGCTGGCGGCGAGATTTCCGCGTTCGCTTTGACCGAATCGCACGCCGGCTCCGACCCGGCGACGATGAGCCTGCGCGCCGAGCCGACGCCTAATGGCTGTGCGTTTGTCTTAAACGGCGAGAAACTTTGGTGCACCAACGGCGTGAAAGCGGGTGTGCTTGTAGTGATGGCGCGTACGCCGTCAAAAATAGTTGGCAGCAAGGAGCGCAAGCAGATCACGGCCTTCATCGTCGATGTGGACACGCCGGGGCTGGAGATCGCGTATCGCTGCCGTTTCATGGGATTGCGCGCGCTTTACAACGCGGTCGTCAAATTCACGAATGTGCGCGTGCCGTGCGAAAACATCATCGCGAAGGAAGGCGCGGGATTAAAAGTCGCACTCACGACATTGAACACCGGGCGGCTCACGTTGCCCGCTGCATGCGTCGGCGTTTCGAAACGGCTCCTCGAAATCTCGCGAAAGTGGGCGGGCGAACGCATTCAATGGGGCGTGCCGATCGGTCAACATGCCGCCATCGCTGGAAAAATTGCGGAAATGGCGGGCAACGTGTTCGCGATGGAAGCGATGACATTCCTGAGTTCGTCGTTGCTCGATCGCAAGACGAGCGATCTTCGCATCGACACAGCCATGTGCAAAATGTGGGCGACGGAAATGACGTGGAAGATTGCCGATGACGCCATGCAGGTGCGTGGCGGTCGCGGCTATGAAACCGCGCAATCGCTGGCCGGACGGGGGGAACCGCCGATCGCCGTGGAAAGATTCCTGCGCGATTGCCGTGTGAATACGATCTTTGAAGGTTCGAGTGAAATTATGCGGCTCTTCATCGCGCGCGAAGCGCTCGACCCGCACTTGAAAGTCGGCGGCGCGATCTTCAACACGCAATTGCCGAAGTCGGAACGTCTCAAAGCCGTCTTCAGTTCTGGAAAATTTTATGCCGGTTGGTATCCGCGACAGTGGTTGCCGGGCGGCGCCGGCAAAATGGACGGCGCGCTCCATGAAACGCTGCAGAAGCATGTACATTACGCAGCGACCGAAAGTAAACGCCTCGCGCGTGGTTTATTTCACGCGATGACGCGGTTCGGCCCGAAACTCGACCGCGAACAATTATTGCTCTCACGTTTTGTCGGAATCGCGACTGAGCTGTTCGCGATCAGCGCAACTTGTTCCTACGCGCAATGGCTGCTTGGCCAGGGCAAACCGGCCGATGAAATTCTTTCCGTCGCGGATTATTTCTGCCGCTCCGCGCGCATGAGGGTCGACAATCACTTCACCGGCACGCACCACAATGCGGACAGGCGCGGATATCAGCTCGTGCAAGATTTGCTTGCCGGAAAACACGCAATGTTGCGCGACGGTATCGTATGACTGTAGAGCCAGCCGTGTCGGCTGCGTTCCGAATGCTCCGCCGGCGGCACGCCTGCCACTACAAGTTCTCTCGTCGATTCCGCGTTGGTTGACCAACTCTTTCGCCAAAGCTAACCTCAACCGATGAGTATGCCGTCCGTGCTCACGGAAGCGGTTTCGTCTCGAGACGCTTCCACAAAGAGCGAAAAACAAAAAGAAATCGCGCCGTCGAGCGTTCTCGAAGCGATCGAACAACACGTGTTGCTCGACGGTTTTAAGATCGTTGTCGATCTCGAAAAGAGCCGCGGTTCCTATTTATATAATGCAGTTGGCGATCGCCGATTGATCGATCTCTACGGATTTTTCGGCTCAATGCCGGTCGGGTTTAATCATCCGCACTTCGATGATCGCGATGTTCAGCGCGACCTCTTGCGCGCGGCGAAAGTCAAAGTGGCGAACTCGGATGTCTACTCGGAAGGCTACGCGGAATTTGTGGAAACCTTCGAGCGAGTTGTCGGTTTGCCACCGCTGGAGCGCTATCTCTTCATCGAGGGCGGCGCGCCTGCGGTCGAAAATTGTTTAAAAGCCGCGATGGATTGGAAGGTGCGCAAGAATCTTGCCGCAGGTCATGGGGAACGCGGCACAAAGATTTTGCACTTTCGTCGCGCCTTTCACGGACGCAGCGGCTACACGATGAGCCTTACCAACACCGATCCGCGTAAAACAGATCTGTTCGCTAAGTTCGATTGGCCGCGCGTCTCAAATCCATCCATTGATTTTTCACTCGAAGAATCTGAGCGGGATGCAGACGTGATCGAGCGGGAGAAGAAATCCGAAGCCGAGATTCGCGAGCACATCGACAGGGACAAGATCGACATTTGCGCCATCATCATCGAACCGATCCAGGGCGAAGGCGGCGACAATCATTTCCGGGGTGAGTGGCTGCAAAGGCTGCGAAAGATTTGCGATGAGAACGAGATCCTCCTGATTTTCGACGAGATACAATGCGGCATGGGCGCGACCGGTCGCAATTGGTGCTGCGAACATTTCAATGTCATGCCCGACCTGCTCGCGTTTGGAAAAAAGGCGCAGGTCTGCGGCGTTATGGCTGGTCCGCGCCTCGACGAAGTGAAGGATAACGCGTTTCGCTTATCCAGCCGCCTGAACTCAACC
Source organism: Candidatus Udaeobacter sp. (assembly GCA_044867565.1). GTDB lineage: Bacteria > Verrucomicrobiota > Verrucomicrobiia > Chthoniobacterales > UBA10450 > Udaeobacter. Next base: position 9,341 of record JBIOVE010000267.1, read on the forward strand.
TGGGGCGGCAACTTCACCGACATGGTGCGCTCGACTCATTTCCTGCGCATCATCGAGGAAGAACATCTGGTCGAGAACGCCGCGAAAGTGGGCGCATACTTTCTGGATCAACTCCGCGATTTGCAACGCGAGGAACCAATGATCTCCGCCGCGCGCGGCCGGGGGCTGTTTCTCGCCTTCGATCTTCCCGATCCGAAGACGCGCGAAGAATTTTGGAAAGGGCTTTTCGATCTTGGTGTTCTAACGCTCCGTTCGGGTGAAGGCTCCATCCGTTTCCGGCCCGCGCTCGATATCACTGCCGAAGTGATCGATGAAGCGATGGATTTGATGCGGCAATATTGCCGGGGGAGGCGGAAATGAGTCGAGTGAGAAAGGCGGATCGAGCCCTGCATCGCTCGATGTTAATCTACGCGGCTTCGCCGCCATTATTCTAGCGTCGCCCTCGAAGCGGCCGATCCACCTATGCAATCGACTCTCGATAAACTCGGCCTGGTCGACGAAAATCCCGGCGTCTTTTGCGGTGAATGGCGAGGCGGAGGCGGCAGGATCGACAAGATCTCGCCGATCGATGGCCGTCGGCTCGCCAGCATACGGACCGCTTCTGACGAAGATTACGAAACAGCGATTGCGCGGGCGCAGGAAGCATTCTTAAAATGGCGTGTCACGCCAGGGCCGGTACGCGGCGATATAGTGAGGAAACTCGGGAACGCACTGCGCGATTTGAAGCACGAGCTCGGCCAGCTCGTAACACTCGAAACCGGGAAAATTATCGCCGAGGGCGAAGGCGAAGTGCAGGAGATGATCGATATCTGTGATCTCGCTGTGGGCCAATCACGTATGCTTTATGGCCTCACGATTCAATCGGAGCGGCCCAGTCATCGTTTAATGGAGCAATGGCATCCGCTCGGCGTGATCGCAGTAATCACGGCGTTTAATTTTCCGGTCGCGGTCTGGTCGTGGAACGCCGCGCTCGCTGCCATTTGTGGCGATTCCACGGTTTGGAAGCCCTCGGAAAAAACACCGCTCACCGCAATTGCGGTCACAAAGATTGCAGAGCGCGTCTGTCGCGAAACAGACGCCGACCCGGCCATTTTTACTTTGCTCATAGGCGATCGCAAGACTGTTGGGCAAAAGTTGGCCGCCGACGCGCGGATCCCGTTGATCTCTGCCACCGGCTCGGTAGGCATGGGCCTTAACGTTGCGCGGATGGTCCATGGCCGGTTGGGTAGAACGATCATGGAGCTGGGTGGCAATAACGCGCTGATCGTCGCGCCGAGCGCCGATCTCGAAATGGCCACCCAATCCATCTTTTTCGGCGCCGTGGGCACCGCAGGACAACGCTGCACGTCCACGCGACGCGTGATCATGCATGAATCAATCGCGTCTAAAGTTCGCCACAAATTGCTCGGCGCTTACAAATCGCTATCAATCGGAAATCCACTCGATAAGAAAACAGTGATGGGCCCACTCATCGATAAGAACGCTGTCGATCTTGTCCATCATTCCATCGGGCGATTGAAAGATGAAGGCGGCGAAGTTCTCTACGGCGGCGAACGGCTCGAGGGGTCGGAATTTCCCGGAGATTGTTACATGAAACCGTGTCTCGCGACCGCAAAACCAGATTTTGAAATCGTGCAACACGAGACCTTTGGCCCGTTGCTTTATCTACTGACTTATCGCGACTTCGATGAAGCGATTGCGATTCACAACAACGTGCCGCAAGGGTTGACCTCGTCGATTTTCACCAATGACATGCGCGAGGCGGAAAAATTCCTCAGCGCGGTCGGGAGCGATTGCGGGATTGCTAACGTAAACACCGGGACGAGCGGCGCGGAAATCGGCGGGGCGTTTGGCGGAGAGAAAAACACCGGCGGCGGACGGGAAAGTGGGAGCGATTGCTGGAAGCAATACATGCGCCGCCAGACAAACACGATTAATTTCTCCAGCGAGCTTCCGCTTGCGCAGGGAATTCAGTTCGGCGCAGGCGAGGGCAGCGGCACGGCGTAGCGACCGCGCGCGCTGGCAATTTGTCACCGAGGCCGTAACACAGGCTTCCAGCCTGTTCGGTCGCGCGGGCTTCCAGCCTGCAAGCAGAGCAACCACGCAGGGAGGATGCCCCGCATTAGGAGACAGCCAGGATGGTTGTGTTACGCCATGTCGCCTCCGCGCGCCGTCGTCAGTTCAAAGAGTCCATCAAGTTTCTCCGCGGTTTCAATGTTCATGATGAACTTCTGCAACTTTTTGCACTGATCCTTGCCGATGACATCGCCGCCGAGCGCAGTGAATTTCACTGCGATTTCGTCCTCGATCATAGGATCGCGCGGATCACCCTTCGGAACATCAACGCGAGTGGAGTGCGACTTGCCGTCATTGGTGGTAATGGTCACGCGACTCGGTTGGAACTTAGGAAAGAGCGATTCGAACTCTTCGTTCGCGACCACTTTAACCTTGTCCATGATCGGAATAAGCGACTTATCGCGCACGCGTTCCTCCTTGAATTGCAGCGGCGTCACCATTCCGTCAGCGAGCCCGACAGCCATGCAATAAGGCAGCGAATGATCTGCGGTTTCTTTCGAGTCTGGCCGATACTTGTGAGGATCGCCGAGAATGTCGGCAGCGCGCGCGATTACTTCGACTTTGATTTCCTTCACGTCGTCGGCGCGAATGCGGTGTTCCTTAACCGTCTTCATCATGGCGGTGAGCGGCGAGTGACTGAGCGCTTCGATCGGGAAACTCTTCATCCCGCAATCGAGAATGCGATAGTGAGATTTGGTTGAGTTGGGAAGATCCGCAGCCAACGCTTCGCC
>JBIOVE010000268.1:0-4648 GCA_044867565.1 Candidatus Udaeobacter sp.
GCGAGGATGTTCCGCGCAGTTCGTTGGCGTGTCCCGAGTGCGGCGCGGATCATAATTCAGGCTGGCGGGAAGACGCCGATGCTTATGATACCTTGGATTTGCCCGACCAGGACTTTAACTATAAGAATTTCGTTCGGGAGGAGTTCGGCTTGGCGCTGAAGCCAGCGGGAGTAAAAATCTTTTGGTGGATTGCTGGCATCGTTCTCATCGTTGTTTTTATGGTCATTTATTTCTTTTTCCACTGAGCGCCACCGAGCAGGGGCAATACGAACAGATTTGCCAGGAGATCGATGAGCAAACCCGCCAGCACCACCAGGCCGAAACGCTGCGTCGGCGGAAAGTCGGACAGCGCGAAAATGGCGAAGCCAGCAGCGAAGATCACGTCCGAATAGACGATCCCGCGCCATTGCTCTTCGCGTCCCGCCACCCAGGCTGCCCAGCCTTTCTTTCCGTCGCGTTGCGCGCGGCGGACGCCAAAGACAAGGTGAATCATTGAGTCGATTGCGATGCCGATGCAGACGTTCGTGGCTGGTGCCGAGATGACATCCATTGGCACGTGCAGCCAGCCGATGCCGCCGAGCATGCACAGCGGCACGAGCGTCAGGCTGGCGATCATCGCCGCCGTGCCGCGGATCGAGCGCGCAACGATCCATGCGATCCCGATGAACAAGACATTCAACCAAAACAAGCCGGTTACGAGGCTTTCGGCTACGAGCTGTGCCAGTCGCCCCTGTAAATAGTAAATGCCACCGACGAGCGCCGTCTTGAATCCGTGCTTTCGGGCGATCGAACGCAGATCGCTGACGACATCGAGCCGGTATTTGTCCCGACGCTCTTCGACCATTCGAATGAGGAACACAGCTTGGGTGCGATCCTCATTTACAAAACTTTTGGCCACGCGCGCGTATTTCGGTTGCTCCATCATCTCCATCATTTTCTCGTAACTGATCAGAAACGAGAATGGCGTCCGATCGCCTTCGGCCAGGAGGGTCGGAAGCGAAATCACCGTTCCGACGTCTTTATAATTTTCCAGCGCGCCGTGCAGCCCCCACATTTTCTTGTAAGCTTCGTCGGTGTTCAATTTGCTGCCGTCCCGTGCAGACACGACGAGGGTGAGCGGGTTTGAGCCGCCGCTGCTGTCCACGTACTCTAGTCCGTCGCGCAGTTCCTCATGCGGCTTGAAATAGTCGAGCAGACTCGGGTCGGTGTTTACTCGTGTGAGGCCAAATCCCAGCCCGACGCCAAGAAGAATAATGGCTAACGACGGCAGCGCGAACCGGCGCGACCAAAATGCGCGGGAAGGTTCTGCCTCGATGAGTTTGCTTTTGCGCGGCACGGCCCAGCACAGAAACGGCGGATACATCACATATGCGCAGATAAATGCCACGATCGTCCCGAGCACCCCGCCAAATCCCAGTTCACGCAACGGCTTTGCCTGGACGATCAACAAGCTGGCGAACCCCAGCGACGCACAGGCCATCGACCAAAATGACGCGGGAAATGTCATGCGACGCGCAGCTGCCGCGAGGTCGGACGACTTCTTACCCATGCGATCGGCGAGCGTCTGCCAGTTGAAGGTCATGTAAATCAAATGCGACAGCGCTATGATGAACACGATTGTGCCGAGGTTGACCGTCAGGATGCCGATCTTTTTTCCCAACATGGATTGCAGGAGCAAGGTCAACAAAACGGCGTTCGTGCAGGTGGTAAGCATCCCGACAAACAGCCGACCCGACCGGAACAGGGCTGCCATTGTCAGCCCAAACAAAAAAACCGCTGTGAGGCTGAAGTAACGGAAATCGTGCGCGAGGCTGCGCCGAATCATTTCCACCACATAAGGCGGGCCGGCGATGTGAATTCGAAAATCCCTCTCATCCAGATCATGCATGATTCGTTCGAGACGCTGGACCGGCTTCTCGGTGGCTTTGCCCTGCATGAAAATGATGACATTGCTGGACTTACGGTCCGGGCCGATCAGTAGCCGGCTCCAGAACGGGCTCTTCAGCGCGTCGTCAAAACTCTTCGGTCCCTCGGTCAAGCTCTTGACCGCGCTAACATTCCCGATGGTCTTGACCTGTTGGGTTAGTTTTTGAATTCGGCCCAGGTATCGCAGCGAAGAGATATCCCTCGACGACACCGCCAGGATGACCTCTGGCCGGGACGGGAAATGCTGCTCGACTTTTTTGGATTGGCGAATCGCGGGATCGCTCGTTGAAAAGAAAAAATTCTCATCCACGACCGGCTTGAGATCCACGAGAAAAGCCACCAGTGCGAACAAAACGCCGGTGATCGCCAGCATCCACCAATGCGCCCCTAACGAGACCGGCTTCTTGAACATGGAACAAAGCATCAGCCGATTTGACGCTGCCTGCCAGTGCGAGTCCGGACGAAGCAGCGCCGCTTCATTTGAAAGTGCAGGCGGTGGCTACAGAGCTCGCGGCCAAAAAAAGCGCGCGCCCGTGGGGATTCGAACCTCAAACCTTCTGATCCGTAGTCAGATGCTCTATCCAGTTGAGCTACGGGCGCCTTGGAGAGCAGCTAATTTGCGGAGGAAGCGGAAGGGCGTCAACCCATGGTGATCCGTGCCGGTGATCAGATCAACGAAACTGCGTGCTGCGTTTGACGACGGTCGCTTCAATTTCTACTTCGGCGAGAAATTGTTGTGCAATCGAAGATAGTTTTCCGGTCCATGCTGCTCCGATCACCACCGGTGGAAAATCCGGTAATGGAATCACGCGCACTCCAGGTGGCGGTTTGAAACCGGGCGTGGCAATAGCCGCTCCGATCCCGTAGCCGTTGGCGACATAGTGTTCGACTAATCGCGTGGAGTTAACTTCGATCCCGGGAAACCATTCCACGCCAAGCCGTTCGAGGCCGCGCTGGAAATGTGTCTGGACCGTGTCGCCGCGCGGGAAGCTGATTAATGTCTCTTCGATTTTATCCCGGCTCCATAATTGTTTCGCGTTTGCGACGCGGTGTTTCTTGTTGACGAGCAAGATCATCGGGAGTTCAAGCAGGGGGCGCGAATGAATCTCCGGACGCCGCTTGCTGTCGATCACCATAATCGCCAGATCGATTTCTCCTGCCTGCAACAGTCTCTCGGCCTCGGCTCTCGCTGCCTCGTGAAGTTGGAGCCGGAAAGCCGAAAGGCGCCGGCGAAGCCGCTGCAATAATTCGGGGACATAATCGTGCAGGACGATCGAGGGCGCGGCGATGCGCAATTGCTGGGAGGCGCCGCGGATTCTGCCAGCAACCTTTTCCACATCGTCGAAAAACGGCTTGGTGAACTCGAACAACTCGGCGCCAGCCGGAAGGAGCAAAAACGGCCTTCGATTGAATAACTTCGCACCGAGGGCTTCCTCAAGTCTGGCGATTTGACCGCTCACGGCCGGTTGCTGAATTCCATATGGCATGTTGCGTACGGCCGCGGCAATGCCGCCATGCTTCGCGACATAATAGAAGAGCTCGAGGTGATGAATGTTCATGATCGAATAATTCGATGCTAACCGGCAAATTTATCGATTCACGTAACTGCGCTAAACCGTGCATTATGTGAACCAGTTCGCACACATTTAATTTATGGAAGCTCTCGTTTTTCTCCTACTTGTTGTTATCGCCGTATGTTTCGTGTTGCCTCTGGTCGCAATCGCAAAGGCAGCAAGCGCACGGCGTAGCGTTGAAGACTTCGTAACCAGGTTACGCAGTTTGGAAGCGGAGCTCGAGGTGTTAAGGCACCCGCCTGGCGAACCGGCAACAGAACGGCCTTTTGCTGCAGAAAGGGAAACCGCAGAAGGAGCGCCTTTCGTTTCGCCGGTTGCAACGCCCTCGGGAGAACGGCCCATATCAGTTCCACCGCCATTACCAGAAGAGGTCATTACAGCTGCGACAGCTGCGCGGTCACCTATGCCTCCTCGGCCGCCTTCGGCCGAGGCGACGCCATCCCAATCTTCGCTGCCTGCGATCAATTGGGAACAATTCATGGGCGCGAAACTGTTCGCATGGATCGGCGGACTGGCACTGTTCCTTGGCGTGGCGTTTTTCGTGAAATACTCGTTCGAGCACAATCTCATTCCACCGGAATTGCGCGTGGCGATCGGGTTTGCCGTGGGTCTGGCTTTGATCGTTGGTGGGTTGGCGCTGAAGCGGAAGGAGAACGTGGTCACGGCGCAAACGCTTTGCGCGACCGGAATCCTGATTCTTTACGCCGTCACATTTGCGTGCCGGTCGTTCTATCATTTCGCGTTCTTCGATTTGGTTCCGACGTTTCTTTTGATGACGCTGATCACGGCGGTGGCGTTCCTGCTCGCAGTGCGGATGGATGCGATCGTCGTGGCGATTCTCGGTATGGCTGGCGGTTTCCTCACGCCAATCCTGCTTTCGACCGGCCAGGATAATCCGCCTGGTCTCTTCGGTTATATCGCGCTCCTCGATATCGGTCTTCTGATGGTGGCACGCAGGAAAGAGTGGAGTGCGTTGCCGATTCTCGGCGCCGTTGGAACCGTGCTTATGCAGATCGGTTGGGTGACGCAATTCTTCCTGCGCGAACAATACTTTTTGGGCAACAAGGTGCTCGTGCCGATGGCAATTTTCCTCGGTTTCGAATTTCTCTTTTGCATAGCTCTGGCTTCGATTAAACGTGGCGCGACAT
>JBIOVE010000269.1:0-8086 GCA_044867565.1 Candidatus Udaeobacter sp.
ATCGGCGACTGGACGAAATGGGAGGTCGTGCTGCTCGTTGGCACGCACCAAATGATCGCACAACTCTTTCAGGCATTCTTTTTTGTGAACGTCGCGAACATTCCGGAACTGGTGCGCACGGGAAAACTGGACTCACTGCTCGTTTTGCCGATCGACAGCCAGTTTGCTGTTTCCACAAAACAATTCGCTCTCGACAGCATCGTCAACGCCGCCCTCGGTGGCGTCGTGGTTTGCGTTTCACTGTCGCAGCTTGGGGTCGTTCCAAATCCGGGGTCGATCCTGCTTTACCTGGCCGCGCTCGGATTTGGCGTCGCCGTGCATTACTCCATCATGCTCGGCCTGGCAGGGGTGAGTTTCTGGATTGTGCGTGCGCAAGGCCTTGTCTATGGCTACTTTAATTTCCTCAACATTGCTCGCTATCCGGACGTGATCTTCCCGCGAATTTTCCGCATGATTTTCGGCTGGGTCATTCCTGTGGTGATTATCGCCAATATTCCCGCCCGTCTGCTCATCAAATCGCTGGGACAGCCGGGGTGGCTGAAGCTGCATCTCGTTATTGCCTCGACAATTGTTTTTGGGCTGTCCCGCCTCTTCTGGAGGTTTGCTCTGCGGCATTACTCGAGCGCCAGCTCATAACATTCAAGGAGCGACCCCGAAAGCTTTCAGGGTCGAGTTAAATGTGACGGCTTGGAGCCGTCACTTCTTGGCGATGATGTCCCGGTTTTCAGGCCTTTTGTGCCGGAGCCGGATTGTGTCCATTCGTGGTTAAAACCACCGAAAAACGCCGGGGCGAATTTTTTGACCGAATCCGCTTGCGCGGCCGGGGAAACGTTCTTAATTAAGCGTCCGTTTTTCTTCCGGCGTCCTCGTAAAAGACGCCTTTCACGCTATGGCTAAACCAAAGAAAAAGAAGAGTTCCGCGAAAAAGTCCGCTGCGCGTAAAACGCGATCGGCGCGCAAGGTTTCCAGGCCGGCGCGAAAGGCTCACGCCAAAAGACCGGTCTCGATGAAGCCCGCGCGGGCCACGAAGGCCGCAAAACGTTCGGCGAAGGTCTCGAAATCCAAAAGAGACACCACAGGGTCTCCCGCTGTCCTACTGGGTCTGAACCATCGTGAGAAAAGACTCGATCCGTTCACGCGCAAGCAGAAGGAAAAACTTCTTCAGCTTCGCGACGCCATGGTCGATTCCATGGCCGGCGTTGCCCAGGACACGCTTCGTTCGCGTGCCGAAGGCAGCGAAGCTTCGGCTTTTGGAATGCATCAGGCCGATGCCGGATCGGACGCTTATGACCGCGATTTCGCATTGAGTTTGCTTTCGCAGGAACAGGATGCGCTTTACGAAATCGATCAGGCGCTCAGACGCATCGAGGTCGGCACCTACGGAACGTGCGAAATGTCAGGCAAACCAATTCCGCGTGCGCGTCTCGAAGCGATTCCGTTCGCGCGGTTTACCGTCCAATGCCAATCGCAGCTCGAAAAGCAAAGTAAAGCTTCACGCGTTCGGCAATCGGTTACGTCGCTCTTTGGTCTCACCGAGGAGGAAGGCGGCGAGGCCGAGGAAGAGGAAGCCGTCGCGCCGGCCGAGGCGAAGGAGTAACCAAAGATGGCGCAGGAAATTGTCACGCTCGAATGCACCGAAGCGAAAGCGCTCGGCAAACCACCTTCGCGATATATGACCACGCGAAACAAAAAAAGTCCGCGCACGCCAAATCGCCTGGAGAAGAAGAAATACAATCCGTTTCTGAAACGGCATACTCTTCACCGCGAAACGAAGTAATTACCGATGCAACCCAAAACTGCCAAACGCCGTTCCGCATTTCGACGCGCGAATCGCACCATGCCGCGCCGCCGGATCGACATCGCGATCGAGGCGATCGATTACAAGAATCCTGATCTCCTGAAAAAATTCGTCACGGAAAGCGGCAAGATTCTTCCTCGCCGCGTCACCGGCATGCCCGCGCATCTGCATCGCAGGATCACCCGCGAAATCAAGCGCAGCCGCTCGGTCCTTTTGATGAAATAGTTGTAGAGGCGCATGTGCCAAGGCCTGGTTGGCGTTTGGCAAAACGCCGCTACACGTCTGCATTCGGCATTGGGTGCTGTGGCGTTGAGCGTTGGACGTTTTCTGATCTTAAGCCTTCCTCGTTCTTTCCCCTTGCTCGATTAATTGCCAGAACTCCCGCGTTTCGCCCAGTTGCGCGTCTTCCGAGACCGGCAGTTTGCTGCGGAAAAGAAAGTCCCGAAACGTGTTCTTGTGTAAAACGCGATGGACAGTGACGCCTTCGTCGGTCTTCGCAAAATAAATGCGATAATCCTTCGCGCGATAGCGATACAACTTTTTTCCCTCGCGCTGGATCACGCCAAACCGTTCCGAATCGAGGTGATCCAAATCCTCGGGCAAGATTTCGAATTCTGCGAGCAGATCGAGCTGCAATTTCTTCGGCAGGGCCGATATCTCGGCCGCGCTTAGTTCGTTGAAGACGATTTGGAACATGGGAGCTCAAACGTAAAACAAGGAGCGGCGGTTTCCAAACCGCCGTGTGGGCGATTGGGAAATCGCCTTTCCTTGTGGCGGCGAAACATTTTCATTCATACAAAAACTCGCCGGACGCGGCTGCCAATCCGGGTAGTAATTTCCCATGTGATCGTGCCAGCGCGTTCGGCCAGCTCTGCGCAGGAAATTTCCTCGTTTCCGTCGCGCCCCATGAGGACGGCTTCGTCACCTGCTTGCACATTGTCGATCTTGCTCACGTCGATCATCATCAAGTCCATCGTCACCCGGCCGAGCAGGGCGCAGCGCCGCCCACGAACCAGCACCGTGGCGTCACGATTAGAAAGATGCCGTGGATATCCATCTGCGTAACCAGCCGACAAGGTGGCGATCCGCATCTTTCGCGGAGCAATGAACGTGCGGCCATAACTGATGGAACTCCCCTTCGGCATGTCGCGCACGAGAGCGATTCGCGTTTTCCATGTCAACACCGGTTTAAGAAGCTTCTGAAATTCCGGCAATGGCGAAATCCCGTAGAGTAGAATGCCGGCACGGACGATGTCGAACAGTGGATCGGCGAAAGCGAGCACCCCTGCGCTCTGCAGCACGTGCGCTTTAAAAGCTCCGGGAACCGCGGCGCGAAATTGCTTCACGATTTCGGCGAACCGCGCGATCTCTTCGCGTGTGTATTCCGCGTCCTCATTCGACACCGGCAAGTGAGTCGAAACACTGTGAATTTTAGTGTGAGCTAATGCCGAAACTTTTTTGAAAACCTCCAAGGCTTCGGATTCCGGGACGCCCATGCGGCCCATTCCTGTATCGACTTTGAAATTGACGGCAACTGGCGCCTCGCAGGCGATCCGATCGAAATCTTGCGCCTCTTCAAAAGTGGAAATCGAAGGGACAAAACCCCGCTCGGCGATTGTCGCTCTTTCTCCCGGCAGGGCGGGACCCAGAATGATGATTGGATGAGGAAGCGCCGCGCGCAGTTCAATCGCTTCTTCCAGGTTCGCAACACCGAATAATTGCACGTCATTCGCGAGCGCCCGCGCCACCTCAACCATGCCGTGTCCGTAGGCGTTCGCCTTGACGACAGCGAGAAGTTCGACCGCCCCAATTCGATCGCGCACAACTTTCGCATTGTGGAGCAACGCACTCCGATCGATCTCGGCCCAACAACGATAGCTTTCCTTCATTTTGACGAAGCGACTCTTGGCATGGTGACGTGCGGCTCTCGCAAATAGAGCGGCTCGAGCGGTGGTAAAGAAAAGCTGCGCTGCTGGTCTTGCGCAAGTCGCGCCAGCACGAGCGCCGAAGGATAGTGGATCACCGCCTTCGGAAATTGCGCCAGCGATTCGGAACAAAAAATCGGCATGTCACTCCCAAGCGTAGCGAGTTTGCTCTTTAGCTCCTCTTCAGTAAACAACGTCGGGCCCTCCACGAGTTCGTTCGCGCGAATGTGCGCGAAGAAAAATGATTTCCGGCGCGCATCGCCAATTACGCAATACTTATCGCCTTCCATTGCGCAGATCGATGGGTAACCAACGAGTCGCGCACCGGCCGATAAGTGCAGGCCGATTGCAGCCGAGATCGCGATGCGCGTTCCGGCATACGAACCCGGCCCAAGCCCAACCACAATGATATCCGGAGCCCCAAATTTTTTCGTGACCTTCTCGATATTCTCAAAGAACGCCGCGGAATTTTTCCGGTCGTTCGGCCATTCGGTAGCATGATCGATATTCTTATCCAACCAACCCAGGCTGCCACGCACAGTGGAAAGTTCCAGCGCGAGAATTTTCATTCTGCTTTGATTTCGTTCTTCAAATGTGAGCACCGGTCTTCCACAGATAATAGTCCAGCGTTTCGTATCTGTTTAGCGTTGATATCGGGCGCGCCTCCGGCGCTCAAAACGGCGAAGCCGCGCGCCCACATCGCGAGATCCACCCATCTGATGTGCTGTCGCGAAGGACGACCGTAAGCAGATACGCGTTAATACGCTGAGCGACTATTGGACAAAGTGATCGCCCGTGTGTTTTCTGATTTTATCTCGAACAAAATCCAGCGTGCCTGCTCGGGAATAAATTCGGAAAAGCGGTCGGCCCATTCAATCACCGAAACGCCGTCGCCAAAAAAATAATCGTCGAGGCCAAGCCGGGCGACCGATTGTCGATCTTCCAGGCGAAAAAAATCGAAATGATAAACGGGAAAACGTCCACCTGGATATTCGTGCACAATCGTAAATGTAGGGCTTGTAACGCCGGCGCTGCTTCCCACTCCAGCAACGAGACCTTTGGTGAATTGAGTTTTGCCACTCCCCAGTTCGCCTTTGAGGGCCAAAATCGATCCAACCTCGACCTCCCTGGCGAATCGCTGCCCGATCGACTCGGTTTCAGCCGCGCTGTTGGAAGTGAACGTAGCCACGAGGCAATTTTTGATTTTTGATTTTCGATTTTCGATTTAGCTGGCCGATGCGGGTCAGTGACAGTTTCGGGAATTGTTCGCGCCACTCAGTTTGCAATCGGTTGCTCTGGCGCGGGGAAATAGCAAAAAGTAATTCGTAATCTTCGCCTTCCGAGATTGCGTCGTCGATCTTCGCGCCGCGAGTAAGAGGCAGATTCTTCATCTCGATTTTGAATCCAACTTTGCTGGCGCGCGCGAGCCGCGGAAGATCGATACCCAATCCATCACTCAAATCCATCATGGCATGGACCGAGAAATTTTTCGTGAGCCAGCGCGATTCCGCAATTCGTGGAATGAATTGCAAATGTTTTTGTTTGATAGCGCCACCGAGCTGGCCGGTGACAAAAAGATCGTCGCCAACTCTGCCGCCCCGGCGCGATACCCAGCGGTTCTTCTCAACAAATCCAACAACGCTAACGGAAATCGCAATCGGCCCTGGTGTGCTGCTCGTTTCGCCGCCGACGATGCTTACTTCAAACCGCTTTGCCGCCCGGCTGAGGCCGCGGTAAACCTTTTTAACCCACGCGGCCTCCGTCTGCTTCGAGGCGATCAAGGTCATCAGCGCAAACTGCGGTACAGCTGAAGTCGCAGCAAAATCGCTGAGCGGACGCATCATTGCTTTCCAGCCAACATCGAGCGCGTTCGCTCCCGGCAAAAAGTGAACGCCCTCGACAATGCAATCGGTTTTCAGCACGAGAAAGTTGCGGCCGGCCGGCATTTTCACGACAGCGCAATCATCGCCTGCGCCCGCGACAACCATTTTTCCAAGCGGGAGATGAGGTAAGAGTTGGTCAAGCAGCCGGTCTTCGCCGAACTCGCCCAGGCGAATCCGTCCTCTGGCGGACTCGCGCAGTTTCATTGCGAAAAGACCTCTGGAAACGCAAGCACGGTGAGCGACAGCGAATTGAAGAGCGAATGCATGGTCATCGCGACGAGAATCGAACCGCTCCATTCATAAGCAATGGTGAAACAGCCTCCCAGAACGAACAGCGGCACGAAGGAAGGGAAATGCGTGTGCGCGGCGGCGAAGAGCGCTGCGTTGAGCGTGATTCCGAGAAAACGTCCGAAATAGCGCCTGAGTACACCGTAAAGGAAAAATCGAAAAAGGAATTCCTCAACTACAGGCGCGACTGCCACTGCGAAAACGATAATCATGATTCGCTGCTCGATCGTGCGCGACCCGCTGAAGAGTTCGACGATGTTCTGCTTGCTCAAATCGCTCCCGAAAAGGCTCTGCGTAATCGCATTGGCCAGTGAAACCAAAGGATAGGCAGCCAGCAACAAGATCATCCCCGTGGCCAGGGCCCGGACAAAACCGATTTTGAAAAAGCCGCCCAACGAGCTGAGGTCAAACCCGCGAAGCCGCAGAAAGGCCGCGATGAACAGCACCACGGCAACCGTGAAAAGGAGATTTACCAAAAGATTGCGCGGGTTGAGTTGGACCGAGGGACGCGAGGCCGACGCGCTAATGTTGAGCAAGAGAAAAAAGATTAATACCGCAGCGAGCATTGCTTCGGGCAGTCCAAACGCCCTCGCCGGCCCGCCCGCGGGTTCGGATGTTCGCGCGCGAATCTGCCGAATCAACGAAATGTAAACATAAACGCTGGCAAGGAAGTAAAGCGCGAAAAAGACGTTTAAAGCAAAGCTCGGGGCGGCTCCGAATGCCGCAAAGAGGCTGTCGGATTGCATGCGAACTGGTAATTACGGCGCGTAATAGCTCGGCAGGAAATACGCACGTCCAGTTTCCAGTTGTGGAATAAGCTGTTTCGGAAGTTGGAGTTCGATTTTTGAATCGGCCTGTCCAAATAGCCGCAAAAACCGGCTCAGACTAAAGGGCGGACCGTACTTCACAACTTTCGCTCCCGGCGCATTTCCCAGTTGTCTCGCTTTAGTAAACGCGTCGTCCAATTCACCAAGGCCATCAATCAGTTTGTTCTCGAACGCGTCCTTTCCCGAGAGGATTCGGCCGTCGGCGATCGTGTTGCGCATGAGATCGGCGGGGAGATTTCTTTCTTTGGCAACGATGCCGAGAAACTTGTCGTACGTTTTCATAATAAAACTCTGCACCAGCTCGCGTTCCTCGGGCGTAATCGGTCGGGCCCCGTTAAGCATGTCCTTGAACTTGCCACTCTTAAAAACAACGGACGCGAGCCCGACTTTATTGAACAGCTGCTCGTAATTCAGGGTTTGAATGATGACGCCAATGCTCCCGGTGATGGTCGTTTCGCTTGCCATCAAAAACTTGCCGCCGCAGGAGACGTAATAGCCGCCCGAAGCCGCGAGCGATTCCATGTAAATCACGACCGGTTTCTTCGCGCGCGCCTTGACCAGGGCGCTGTAGATCGCATCGGAAGCGGTCACTTCTCCGCCGGGCGAATCGATTTCCAGCACGATGGCCTTAACGTGATCGTCATCGCGCGCTTGTTGCAGCGCCGCGCGCATGTCATCGACCATCGAATCGGAGACGTTGCCAGGAATCGAAGAACTGATCAAGCCGCGCATGGTGATGACGGCGATTTTGTCGAGTGTTCCGCGGGTGCCTCTCTGGAGCAGAATCTCACGGAAACGCGGGATCGGTTCGATTTCCCGCACCCCGCCCAAGCGCTGAAAGACTGCCGCCATCAGCACGAAGTTCACGAACAGACTGGCGCACAGCGCGACGAACAAAAAGATGCTCAGACAACCGAGGCTGCGATTTGCTGCCATAACGGGACGAAACTGCCGGAGAACCGCCGCGCGCACAAGCGCTTTTCACATGATCTATTGTACGACTCGAGATCTGGAAAACTATTCCTGCCGCTGGTGCTTGCACCTGATGCTTATCTCGAAAAAGCAGGAGTAAGAATCGCGCAGCTTCGGTCGCTTTTATTCGTAAGGAAACGCGGTATATGTCTTTGCTAATTCTGCGCCCGTAGCTCAGCCGGATAGAGCAACGGATTTCTAATCCGTAGGTCGAGTGTTCGAGTCACTCCGGGCGCGCTCCCGCAAGTGCTGGGAGATCATCGCTGACAATCTGAGCAAAGCCGGTTGGAGTTGGGGCTGCGTCGCAACCGTGGATTCCCGCGGGCGAACAATCTTTGTTGCCGATGCGCACCGCGATGACGGAAAATGGTTCATAGTGCATGCGGATAAAAA
>JBIOVE010000270.1:0-6434 GCA_044867565.1 Candidatus Udaeobacter sp.
TCCGAATGGGTCCGGCAAGAGTACGACTCTCAAAATTATCCTCGGGCTCGTTTCGCCAACGCGTGGCCGCACGGAAATTTTCGGCCGTGACAGCCGTTTGGTTGAAAGCCGGGAATCAGTCGGATTCCTGCCGGAGAATCCCTACTTTTACAAGTATCTCACCGGTGAAGAAACGCTGCGTTTTTTTGGGCGGCTTTGCGGACTAAGGGGCGCGCCATTAAGAAGTCGCATCAGGGAATTGCTCGATCTTGTTGGCTTGACGAAAGCGCATAAACGGCGCCTCGGCACGTATTCAAAAGGGATGTTGCAGCGCATCGGCCTCGCGCAGGCGTTGATTCACGACCCGAAGTTAGTTGTGCTGGACGAACCGACTGCGGGTGTCGACCCGGCAGGCTCGCGCGAAATTCGCGATTTGATTCTCGACCTTAAGAGACGCGGAATCACTGTGCTGCTTTCCTCCCATTTGCTCGCGCAGGCGCAGGAAATCTGCGATCGCGTTGGGATTCTCGCCGATGGCGTGCTCGTGCGCGAAGGACACTTGCAGGAATTGATCGCGATTGAAAATCAAACCGAGCTTGTTATAGCCGACGCTTCCTCTCAGCTCGTCAATGAGATTGAATCGCTGGTTAACCGGTCAAACGCGAAACTGATCGAGCGTCGAAAATCGACGACGACTCTTGAGAGATTGTTTCTCGACGCGACAAAGAATGACGAAGCCCGAATGCCGAGCCGGAATGAATGACGAAGCTCCCGCCCTCGCTCGGCTTCGGCGCGCCAGGCGAATGACGGACGACTGCGCCAATATTGCTCCGCCGTTTTGGGGTTTGTCATTCGAATTTCTTTCGTTATTCGTCATTCGAATTTCGTCATTGTTCGCTCATTCGTATCGCTGATGGGAACTCGACATCGCCCTTTTTCTTTCTCGCGAGTGCTCACGATCACGCTGAACACGCTGACCGAGCTCACGCGCTTGAAGGTTTTTTACTTCCTGCTCGTTTTCGCCCTGCTCTTGATCGGCAGTTCCCTCTTCATGGCGCAGTTAACTTTTCAGCAGGAATTTCAAATCCTAAAAGATGTTTCGCTCGGCGCGATGTCGATCTTCACCTCGTTGCTGGCAATCGTGGCCACCGCGCGACTCATTCCCCAGGACATCGAAGACCGCACAGTCTACACGATTCTCGCGAAACCGGTGCCACGGTTTGAATATGTGCTTGGGAAAATTGCCGGCGTCCTTTTGCTACTTGCGATCGGCACGCTGGTGATGAGTGCAGTGTTTCTCCTCGTGCTTTACGCAAGGGAGCAAATCCTCCTGCACATTACGATGCGCCAGATGTCCACGGCGCCGCGCGAACAGGTTGATGATGCTCTACGCGCGATTCGCTCTTCAGCTCTGAACATCGACATCTTCCCCGGCATTTTCATCATTTACCTGAAAGCATGCTTGCTCGCGGCGCTTACGCTTTTCGTTTCCACATTCGCGACCACAAATATCTTCACCATTGTAGTGATGGCTTTCATTTATTTTATCGGCCATCTGCAGGCGACCGCCCGCGAATATTGGCTGCAGGAACATGGCAGCGGCTGGATCACCCGCGCCTTTCTGGCGGTCGTGGCCCTGATATTTCCCGACTTGCAGGCGTTCAATTTGGTGGATGACATCGTCGCCGGCACGGCCATTTCACTGGGACTCTTTCTCAAGACTTCCGTGCTCGGAGTTTTCTATACGACCATCTATACGCTATTGGCCGCATTCGTCTTTTACGGGAAGGAATTATGATACGCGCCCTTCTCGTGCTGGCAGTGCTTGTCGCGGTCGGGGCGCTCAAATTGCCAATCGAGCGCGATATTACCGCACTGCATCGACAAGAGCATTTCCGGGGCGTCGAGTTTAATCTCGATCTTCGTGAAAAACTCGGGCAGCTCGGATTCATTGCCGCCCTGAGCGGATTTCGATCGATCGTCGCAGATGCTATTTTCATTCAAGCGCACGTGGCGTGGGAGCGGACAGAATGGGGTCGCGTTCTGTTGTTGTTCCGGCACGTCACCACGCTGCAGCCGCGCGCGATTTTGTTCTGGGACATGGCGGCATGGCACATGGCCTGGAACGCAAGCGTGGCCGCCATGAATGATCGAACCCAGCCGCGTCTCGCATTGCGGGTCAAGGCACAGCGCGAATATTTTGCGCTGGGCAAAGATTTTCTTGAGCGCGGGATAAAGAATAATCCCGATCGCCCGCAGCTCTATGAAGCGCTCGCCCGGCTTTACAAAGAGAAATATAAAGATCATGAGCATGCCTCCGAATTCTTCGCCAAGGCGGCGGCCTTGCCCGGATCGCCGAGCTACAACAGGCGCTTCTCCGCCTACGAGCTTTCCCACTGCGAAGGACGCGAGCGCGAAGCATATGAGCGCCTGCGCCAGCTCTATGACGAGGGCAAGAAGGAACGGCTGCCGACTTTGATCACGCGGCTGAAATTTCTCGAGGATAAACTTGGCATCCCGCAGGATCAGCGAATTCCGGATAAAGAAGGTTAACGCGTTGAAGCGGTAAAGCGCTTTCTGTTGTAACGTGGTAACCTTCTAACGTTTTCACTGCCAACCTAATGCGCTTCGCAATTTTCAGTGATATCCACGCCAATTTGGAGGCGCTCGAAGCGGTGCTTGCGGACGCACGCGAGCACAAATGCACGCACTTTGTTTGCCTGGGGGACGTAGTCGGATACAACGCGAATCCGCACGAGTGCCTGGAACGTGTTCGCGAACTGGATTGCCCGATCGTGAAAGGCAATCACGACGAGCAAGCGTCGCTCCCTAAATCCTCGAGCGATTTCAACGAATTAGCGGAGCGAGCCATCGAGTGGACGCGCAATCATTTGACGGATGAGGACAAGCAGTGGCTGCGGGAGTTGCCATTGCAGAAACAGGTGCGCGATTTCACCATCGTGCACGCAACGCTCGATACGCCGGCCCAATGGGGCTACGTTTTTAACAATCTAGATGCCGCGGCAAGCTTCACCTATCAGCGCACCACCGTTTGTTTTTTCGGCCACACCCATGTGCCCATGGTCTTTATTCGTGACGAGGGCGTCAGACGAGAAAGGATCGAGCATATTCGCATCGAGCCGACCAAAAAATATTTCATCAATATGGGCAGCGTCGGACAACCACGCGACGGAAATTGGCGCGCGGCCTATTGCATTTACGATATCGAGAACAATCTCGTCCAGCAGTTTCGGGTAAAATACGATCTGACGACCGCGCAAAAGAAGGTCATCGAAGCCGGTCTGCCGCGACTGCTCGCCGAGCGGCTTGCGATGGGACGATGAAGTCTACTTAGCGATTCAACGATTTGCGATTTGACGATTGAACAACGGCCGACTTCTGAATCCTAAATCGATCTTGATTATCAAGCCGAGTTCGCTCGGAGATATCGTCCATACGCTTCCGGCGGTGGCCTTGCTTCGCGATGCGCATCCCGGCGCTGAGATTACCTGGGTTATTAATCCCGACTTCGCGCCGCTGCTCCGCGGAAATCCCGATGTGAATCACGTCCACTTTTTCCCGCGCCGCGAACTTCGCGGCTTGGGCGCGCCCCAGAGTTTGTTACCGTGGTTGAAGAAAACTCGTGCCATCCGGCCCGACCTCGCGCTCGATTTTCAAGGGCTGCTCCGCAGCGCGCTTATCGCAAAAATCAGTGGCGCCAAAAAAATCTACGGAATGAGCGACGCGCGCGAAGGTTCGCGCTGGTTTTATGATCGCGTCGCCAAAGTCAATCGCCACGGGCATGCCGTTAATCGTTATCTTAAGCTGGCCGAATGCGCCGGTGCCGCCATTAGCCAGTGGCTTCGTTGCCCGATTCCGACCGGCGACCCGCTTCCGCGTTTCGACGAATATCCGCCGTTCATCCTCCTTCATCCCTTTGCGCGCGGGGAAGGCAAATCGCTCTCAAACGCGGTTATCGAGGAATTTTGCCACGCCTTCGCGCCCACGCGTATCGTGATCGTCGGGCAGTCGCGGCGCGAGATCGACATGCCGGCGAATTGCATTGACCTGACCAACCAAACTTCGCTGTTGCAATTGATCTGGCTGATTCGTGTCGCCCGATTTGTCGTGAGCGTGGATAGCGGCCCGATGCACATCGCCGCCGCCGTAAACGATCGCTTATTGTCGATCCACACCTGGACCGATCCATTGCGTGTCGGCCCCTACAATCCCAAAGCCTGGGTTTGGAAACACGGGCAACTTATCCGGGCCAGCGAACTCGAAATCGCCAGGATTCGAAAACGCGGTCGTCGCTTCAGGTCCGAGGATGTCGCAGCCGTAGCCGATCTGATTCGGCCGCTCGTCCCGGTCGATCCGATGCTTGCCTAGCGCACTCCGGTTGGCTTCTGTCGGCGCGCCCGGCGATCGCGCCCCACTATTTGCGGCCAGCCTGCCCGCGTTGCTTCAGAATGAATTCGGCGAGCGGTAAATCTCGCGGATAAGTGACTTTGAAATTGAAGCCGTCATTCAGGACGAGAACGACTTTGCGACCGAGTCGCTCGACCGCGGAAACTTCGTCGGTAACAGAAACATTTTCCGCATAGGCGGCGCGATAAGCTTCTTCGATCAACGCACGTTCGAAGATCTGCGGCGTTTGCATCGCATAAAGCTGATGCCGATTCACCGAATCGGTCACAACAAAAACTTGCCCAAAGTGCCTCATGTGGTGGGAGGGCGAGCCGGACGGATCAATATCGGCACGCATAAGCGTGTCATTGATTGGCTCGGCCAGGGCAGCGGCACCGTATATCAGGCACTGTTCAAAGACCCGCTCGATTTGTTCTGGGGTGATCAGCGGCCGTGCGGCGTCATGCACAGCAACATATTTCGCGTCGGCATTACGGCGATTCAGACCAGCGCGAACGGAATCTTGACGACGCTCGCCGCCCGCGATGATCGACCGGACTTTTTTGAAGTTTTCGTCGCGGCTGATGTTTCTGATCTCGTTATGTCGATCTTCGCGGGCAACGACGATGATCTCGTTAACTGCACTGGCGCGCTCGAACGCATAGATCGTATGCGCAATCAGCGGTTTCCCCGCAATTGTGGCAAACAATTTGTCGAACCCCATGCGCTGGCTGCTGCCGGCCGCGACGATGATGGCGGTTAGCATCTGTGGCTCAAGAAAGGTGGGAAGTCTTGCTACAGCTGAAATCCGCCGGTCAGCTTTGTCATCTCTTCCTGGGCGAGGGCCTTGCCTTGTTCGGCGGCTTGCTGCACCGCGCTCAGGACAATTTCCTCGAGCAACTCGACATCATTCGGATCGACGACTTCTTTGTCGATCTTGATCGCGATGACGTCACCGGATCCATTTGCGGTCGCTTTCACTTTGCCGCCGCCGGCACTCACTTCGACGGTTTTCTTCTCGAGCTCAGCCCGCGTTTTGGCCATTTGCTCCTGCATCTTCTGGGCCTGCTTCATCAGCTTGT
Source organism: Candidatus Udaeobacter sp. (assembly GCA_044867565.1). GTDB lineage: Bacteria > Verrucomicrobiota > Verrucomicrobiia > Chthoniobacterales > UBA10450 > Udaeobacter. The sequence continues at coordinate 5,469 of JBIOVE010000270.1, forward strand.
TGAGGTTCATAAGATTCTTTCTGTCATGTTGAGCGAAGCGAAGCGAAGTCGAAACATCTCTTGCTGTTCAATTTACAGGGAGAGATTCCTCGACTCCGCTCGGAATGACAAAACGCTGACTCATATCCTGCTTAACATGACAAAGCATCGTAACGGTGGATTCACGATTTTATTTGAGCTTTGAACATCTCAAGGGCTTCCTGGATGAGCGGATCGCCTTTGAAATCCTCAGACCGAGAACCCTCGCCAATTTCTGAAGCCATTGCGTTTTTTGAAGGAAGTTCCTCATTTACGGTGAGCTTCACGGACAGATCTTTTCCGGTGATTTCATACAGGAGGATCTCAAGAAATTTGCGATTCGTTTGTGTGCCCAAAATATCCATCATCGCTTTCTGATCCGGCGAAAAACCGAGCTGGAAATTTCGTCCTTCAATTCCGAGCACATGAGCTGCCGTCGCGGAATTTCTGAGGAAGGCTTTTTGCGCAGGAATTTTCGCGCTGAGCTGTTCCCATATTCGCGTCGGATCGAGATCGGCGTTCGATTCGGTCGCTTTATATTTTGGAGGCGATTCCGCGACGCGCGAAGTCTTATTTTTGTTGTAGCCGGGATTGCTGATCCCGGCTTTTCCAGCGTCTGATGCCACGCGGTCGGCATCACCGATGTCGGTTACAGCTTTCCCGTCACGTAATGCGCTCAAGCTCTCAATTACCTCATCCAGTGTCGCTTGTCCGAGGCTCTGTATCGCCCTGATCATTGCCACTTCGAAATGGAGCTTTTTGTTTGGGGCCCATTTCATTCGACTTTCGGCGGCGGCCAATTGATCGATCAGCTCGAGCAGACGATCGGTGGCGATCAGTTCCGCATGGGTCGCGAGCGATTTTTGCAAATCCGGATCGACATCCTCAGCCAGAGCATCTGGCTTGGCCTTGAACACAAGCAGATCGCGCAGGTAAACGATCAAGTCC
>JBIOVE010000271.1:0-3432 GCA_044867565.1 Candidatus Udaeobacter sp.
AGCGCGGTTGCAAACTCACCGTGGGCAACGCCCGCCGCCACAATTGCCCCGACGATAGTGATCCCGGAGATCACGTTTGATCCCGACATCAGCGGCGTATGCAACTGCGACGGCACTTTCGAGATCAATTCGAATCCAAGGAACGCAGCAAGAATAAAAATAAAGACGAGGACAGAGATCATAAATTGTGGTGCGCTTTAATGGTTTGATTCACGACGCGACCCTCATGGGTGATGAGACAGCCGCGCAGCAATTCATCTGCCGGATCAATGACAATGCCGCTGCGTTCTTTGTTCCACAGATGTTCGACCAGACTGCCGATGTTGTTGGAATACATTTCGCTCGCCGGTATCGCCGCCCGTGAAGGCATGTTGGCGTAGCCAAACACGCGAACGCCGTTTACCTCCACGACCTTGTCAAACTCGGCGCATTCGACGTTTCCGCCCGTTTCGATCGCAAGATCGACAACAACGCTGCCGGGTCTCATCCGTTGCACCATCGCTGTCGTCACAATGACCGGGGCCTTTCGGCCAAAAACCTGGGCCGTTGTAATGACGGCGTCGGAAGAGGCGCAATGTTTTGCCATCACTTCCCGTTGCGCCGCGAGTTGGTCCTCGGTTAGCGCTTTGGCGTAGCCTTGCTCGGTCTCCTCTGTCTTTCCAAGATCGACCTTCACAAACCGCGCACCGAGCGAGCGCACCTGCTCTTCCACTGCCGGGCGCGTATCGAATGCTTCTACGCGTGCGCCAAGTCGTTTTGCGGTCGCAATTGCCTGCAAGCCGGCAACGCCCACGCCAATCACAAAAACACACGCCGGCTGGATCGTGCCGGCCGGCGTCGTCATCATCGGAAAAATCCGATCCAACTCTTCCGCGGCAAGAATCACAGCGCGATAACCGGCGAGGTTCGCCTGAGAACTGAGCGCGTCCATCTTTTGCGCGATGCTCGTGCGCGGAATCATCTCCATGCTAATCGCGCTCACTTTCGCCGCGGCGAACTGCTCGATCAGTTCGCGTTCGTTGAACGGGTCCAGATAACTGATGTGGATGCAGCCCTCGCGCAGATTTGCCACTTCCTCGATTGGCGGCTTTCGCAAACGCAGCACAATGTCTGCTTCGCGCAGTCCAGCCATCCGATCATCAATCACAGAAGCTCCCGCGCCTTTGTATTCTGCATCGCTGCGATGAGTCGAAGCGCCGATGCCAGTTTCAACTGCGACTTCAGCCCCGAGCGCCACCAATTTCTTCGCCGTCTCTGGCGTAACTGGCGCACGCTTTTCGCCCGGAGTCGTTTCCTTGGGAGCAAAAATCCGCATCGCCTACTTCTTGGCAATGCGCGACCACAAAAGCAAGCAACAGATTGGCTAGCGCACCGCCTGCCCTAAGTGCTTAACGTTTGCGAACCGCACCGTTCCCACAGATCATTTCGAAGTGACCGAACACGTTGACGCGTTCACAAGGCAGATTTGTGAAGTTATCGTAGGTAAGAATCAGGCGGTAAAGCTCGCGGTCGCCTGCCTGCTCGCACGCGGCCACCTGTTAATTGAAGATATCCCGGGCGTGGGCAAGACCACGCTCTCCCAGGCGTTGGCACGCTCGCTCGCGCTCGCGTTTCAGCGCATCCAATTTACGAGTGACCTGCTTCCGGCCGATATCCTCGGCAATTCCATCTTCGATCGAGATGAGCAGCGCTTCGTGTTTCACCGCGGTCCGCTCTTTTCGCAAGTCGTGTTAATTGATGAGGTAAATCGCGCGACCGCTAAAACGCAAAGCGCGCTGCTTGAGGCAATGGAAGAACACCACATCTCAATCGATGGGGTGACGTACGAGTTGCCTGAGCCTTTTTTCGTGATAGCCACTCAGAATCCGCAATATCAAATCGGTACTTTTCCGTTGCCGGAGTCTCAGCTCGATCGCTTTCTGATGCGCATCGAACTGGGCGTGCCGGACCGCGCCAGCGAGCGCGCAATGCTTTTGGGGATGGATCGTCGCGAGATGCTTAAGGAATTGAAGCCGGTGTTTAGCCCCCAAACATTGCTCGAGATTCAAGACGGCGTACGAAAGGTGCACGCTTCGTCCGCGCTGCTCGATTACCTGCAGGATTTGCTCGACGCCTCGCGACAACGTCACAGCACCGGCCTGTCCCCGCGCGCAGGTCTCGCTTTGCTACATACATCCCAAGCCTGGGCCCTGATGAACGGACGCAACATGGTCCTCCCCGAAGATATTCAGGCGGTGGGAATCGCGGTCATGGCGCATCGGCTGGGACATGACATCGAGCAGCCTGGCCAAAGTGGGCGCACACTGGCTGATAATCTGTTGCACACCGTGCCGGTGCCGTGAAAAAGAGAAAATTCCCACTCGTCTACCCCACCAAAAGTTTTGCCGGCCTGCTGTTTGTTCTGGCTGCGATGTGGTATGCAGCCTCAAGTCAAAATAGTCCGGCGGCTTACCTGCTTCAGTTCGCCCTGACAGCGGTCTTTTTAGTTTCAATCCCGCGCACCCTCATCAATCTCTCGGGCATTACAATAGCGCTCGAATCTGTGAAGCCGGCGTTTGCTGGTCAGGAGCTCTCGATATCGGCCGAAATCATGAACGGATCACGGGCGACACGCCGTGGAATTAATCTGGCTCTGTCGGGCCTCGGAAGAGAGGGCAAACGGATCAACCACATTCCGGCTGGCAAAGCCGCGCGTGTGACGCTTCGGTTTCCCGCGCGGCGGCGGGGGCAACACAAGATAGGAACTTTGTGCCTGACGAGTGTATATCCGCTCGGCTTTATTCGCGCTTTGAAGACCTTTGCGGCCTCTCAAACCTATGTTGTGTATCCCAAACCTGCGGGAGATCTCGAACTCCCATTGAGTCGCGCGCGCTCGTCGCATAGCCCGCCACAAGTGGACTTTGGAGAAGGCGATGACTTTGCTGGCGTCCGCGCCTACGTGCGCGGCGAATCGCAACGCCACATCGATTGGAAAGCCGTGGCCCGAGGGCAGCCGCTCATGACGAAACAATTTGCGGCCGAAGCGGAGGGTTCAGTATATCTCAATTTTTCCGCCCTCCGTTTTGCCGATGTGGAAGACAGGTTGTCGCAGCTCGCGCTTTGGATAATCGAAGCCGAACGCGCCCGGCGTCCCTACGGCCTTTGTCTCCCAAGCATGGAGATTCCGCCGGCCGTTGGGCAATCGCATTTTCACCAGTGCCTGCGCGCCCTAAGTCTATTCCAGACAAAACAGTCTCATGAGCAGGAGTAACGGGAACGCGCGCATCTTGGGCGCCACCGCGAATTCGTCCCGCGGCGGACTGGAAGCGCGCGCTACCCCTTATGCCGAATTCGCCACACGAAGGGATACGAGTATTCCACGGCGGCCGCTGCTCTGGCTGGCGGCCGCGTTGCTCTTCACACTGCCTCCGATGTTCGGCTCTCTCGCGACCT